>CAYQXI010000019.1:0-1593 GCA_964421575.1 uncultured Nitrosopumilales archaeon | reverse complement strand
CACCCTACACATAAAGGCGACATAAAGGTATTTGGTCAGAGGCTGGTAAGACGCATACCAAAGCTGAGCCTGTGGGTGGCTGATGGTTAACTTTAGCGGTTTAGAAGGATCCTACCTTCCCTTGTCCTCACTTACAGCCTCTCATATAATCAACTATTAGGCGGCGCTTAAACATTAACTACTCAGAGATTTCCCACGTCTAGCACATCCACGGTCTTCAGGCGCTCTATGGATGTTCGTGCTACCGCACTTTGGGCAGCTTTTTGGTCTACCTGTTCCGTAAGGCTCATCCCAAGTATGACCGCATTCATAACATTTGAACCTCCTTTTCGCCTGCGACCTCCCATGTCTCACTTAACGTCTCACCTCCCTTCAATTCGGATAGCTTTGCCGTTGACCAATGCGTCTGCGATCTTCTTGCGGGCTGCTGTTAAGATTCTGTTTAGAGTTGGCTGTGAGATACCCATCTGCTCCGCAGCCTTCGTCTGCTCTAAGTCTAGGAGATCGGTTAGCCGTAAGGCTTCTAATTCATCTGCTGTGATAACCACCTCATCTAAATCTATTAGTGGTATACCTCTAGGCTTATAATAGAGGACTCTAGGTGTGATGGAGATCCTTCTGCAGCATCTCGGTCTAGGCATCATAAAGAATAAATATTCATAACTATATAAGTGTATCGATAAAGAGTTGAAGATAGCAATAGCAACAGATGATGGGGTGACGATAAGCCCACACTTAGGTAGAACCAGATCTTTCCTAGTGGTGGAAGTAGAGAATGGGAGGATAAAGAATAGGGAGTTGAGGAGGGTGGTTGGTGGAGGAATGAGGCACGGTGAATGCGACCATAGCTCCATAATCAGCAGCATAAAAGATTGCGAGGTAGTAATCAGCTTCGGCATGGGTTGGAGAATATACGAAGACTTTAGGGCAAACGGGATCAACCCGATAGTGACCGACAAACCCAATGTTGAAGAAGCATTAGAAGCCTATCTTAAAGGAGAACTTGTTAATAGGAAAGATAAACTCCACTAAGCCATTTAGAGCAGCAACAAGAAAGATGGGGAAAAGGAGGTAGTGTGGTAGCCCGGGGCAGATTCGAACTGCCGTCACCGGCTAACCCCTCTTTCTGTACTCAGATTGGGATCCAGAGGCCGGTATCCCTAGCCCTTTTTCTGGGGTTGGCCGCTAGACGACCGGGCTGCCTTCTTATAGTTGGTTCAGATGGCTTTTTGACCTTTTCCTTGCCTTGATTCGTTAGAGATTTGTAATGTGATTTGTTTTAAGGCTGATACCTTTGGCAGTGTTAGGGGGTTCATCAAAAGTGGAGTGTAAAGGGTGCGCTGTTTACATCCGCTCAACTATGGGTAAGCCAAGCAGCTCCATCGTTTTACCTAGAACCGCTTTGAATGTTGTTACCAGCATAAGCCTACTAGCCCTAGCCTCCTCATCAGGGCAGCTCAAAACAGGGGTGCTTTCATAGAAGTTGTTGAATAGTGTCGCTAGTTGTATTGCGTAGCGGGCTAGGGTCTTGGGTGAGAGGGTCTTTACAGCCTCTTCAACTACTAGGTCGAACTTTGAGAGCTCTTTGAGCAG
>CAYQXI010000018.1:0-9963 GCA_964421575.1 uncultured Nitrosopumilales archaeon | reverse complement strand
TAGACTCGATCAGAGCCGGGTTTGTAGATGTGATGATCACTGGCGCACTCGCCCACGAATATACAAGAGGCGTCAAGGTCATTCTGCATCACTTTGTTCCACACGAAGACCCTGCGCACAGAACCTACGCCCAGCTCATGCCGGCTACCAGAAGGGCGATCTTAGGTGCGATCCTCTCAGCAGACCCCGTTCTACTCGAGCCTATGCTTGGTATAGAGGTTAAGTGCCCTGTTGACATGATCGGTGCGGTTGCGAGCGTCATATCCTCTAAGCGTGGTAAGACCTTGAATATTGTGCAGAAGGAGACGATGGCGATCATAGAGGGTGAGATCCCAGCCTCTGAAACCTTCGACCTATCAGAGGTTATGCGGGGAGCAACAGCTGGAAAAGCCATCTGGAACACACACTTCAAATGCTGGTCTCCAGTCCCAAGCTCGATGATGATGAGTGTGATAAGGGAGATCAGGAAGAGGAAGGGGCTTCCCGAAGAGCCACCTAGAGCAGAAGAGTTCATCGATAAAGAGTAGAACACAACTTATCAGCCCAACACCTCAAGTAGATCCCTAACCACACCACTTTTAATGCGTTCTGAAGCAGACCGCTTAAACTCAGCCAGCTTGCTCTGATCAAAGCCGCTTCGAGCGTACTCCTCGGCTTGCAACGCCATCTCGAACGCATCGACCTCGCGCACAAGCCTAGCTTCACTACTATTACCACTAACCCACTCTCTCCAAGCTTCGAGGTAGATGGGCTGAATCTGCTCCGGTAGATCCTTTAGGATGTGTAGCATAGCCTCCTCTTCCATCGAAGATTTATCCAAACCTTCATTCACTTGCTCAGGTGTGAGGTCTCCAATATAGGATTCAGCAAGGTCGTGTATGAGCGCCATTCTGACAGCTTTAAGTGTATCTAAATTGAGTAGGTCGCTGAGAATCATCGTTGCAAGACCGACTCTAAAGGTGTGATCAGCCACGGATTCGGCGTCTTTTACATCCGCTTTAGTTACCCAGCCGGTGCGTGGTATCTGCTTAAGCCTACCGGCTGCCGAAAGAACCTTTAAGATGCCTTCCAACGATCTCGCCTAAACTCTCTAGCTGATGTATCCAAGATCCTTCTCTGGTTGTGTTTCTGCAGCCTTCTTCATCGACTCGAGTATGTTTCTTAGAACTTCACCTTGCTTAGCCCTCTCCTCTAAGGGTGTGAGGTCAATGTCGAGCTTTATCAGCTTCTTGAGTAGCAAGAGTACCGCGTGCGATGCCTTCGGATCCATAACATACCCAGAGGTTTCTCCAAGTAGGCATGCACCCTCCATCCCTTTAAGTGCGGCTAAACCGATTATCAGCCCATTCATACCTGTGATCGTGCCTTCGCTCATAACCAGCGCACCGTTTTGGACGAGAAGCCTAAGCAGATCTTGGTTAGTGGCGGTTCCAAAGACCCTCGGTGACTTTACGAACTGGCCCGTGATGTATGCTGCGAGCGTGAAGACTCTCTTAACACCAAATTCGGCAACAAAGTCCAGAACCTTATTGGAGAGCTCGTATTCAGCCTGTGGGTTTATGGGCTGTGCATCCCCGGTGTAGAGGAGCAGATCGCCGTTCTGCCCCTTCACATAAGATAGTTCGTGCTTGCTGAGCTCAGCGGAGCCGTCTGGTCTAATCAAGACTTGGGGTGGGAGGTTGTATGAGTAGATCGTTGCAAGAGGAATAGATTTGAGCTCACTTACGAGAAAGTCGAGTGCGATCTTAGCAACATACCCACTCCCGGGCAGACCGCAGATCAGTATAGGGTCTTTGAGCGTCGGTCTATCCCAGACCTTGATCTGAATGGTCATCACTGATCACCACCTTATGCGCCCCTCTAACTTATAACCATAGTTGTATCTCCTGAGAGATAGAGGGTTAAAGGCCCTTTAGGTGAGGAGGAGGGCCGCTTCTTGGTGGATATTGGAGCGACCTACACTGCTACCCGAAAAGGTTTGGAAGAGCATAGGGCTCAAGCCGATCAGATAGCACGACTTCACCTTAGCAGACGGAACTGTCATCAGAAGGAGCGTATCAGAGTGCTTCATATCCCTTCCTTAAGGCGAGTGCCACACACCCGTTGTGTTAGGCGAAGCAGACGACCAGCCTCTGCTTGGTGTGGTGACACGAAATTTTGGGGCTGGTATTCGACACATTTAAAAGATCATTGCAGCCTATGAGATGCTTCTCGTCTAAGGTAGAAAACCACCCAAAGTGGCTAACAGGATCACAAGACTGGGGCTGAAGACCGCGAGCCAAACCCCCTTATTCCAGATCACAACCTTCCGACCATCTAGGGCTGAGAAGGGCAGAAGATTGAATACCGCAATGATAGCGTTTACATAGATACCGTACCCTAGAATAAGGTCGAGCCAATAGAGGTTGGGTGGTGTAAGCAGCCGAGCCACATAAAATACGCCTACAAGAATTAGGTTAGTCAAAGGACCGCTTAAAGCAACCCTACCTATTACATCAAGCCCGGCTGAGCCTACGACAAACACAGCACCCGGAGCTATTATCTTCAGCGGCGAAACAACGCTTATCGCTGTTAAGAGAGCACCATAGGGCTCGAGCCTAAATTCAGCCCAAAGACCACGTCTCCTTGCTGCTATACGGTGTGCTAATTCGTGCAGCATAAACGAGGCTAAGAAGATTAAACCTGTTCCAGACATGATTCTTAGCTCGCTGCGCCAACCGGCTAACGATAACCCAACGAGCAGAACGAGTAGCGAAGCCAAAGCGAAGTGCTTTGCTTCGGTGGAGCTTAGCCGGGTTAAGTGAAAACCTCCTCTTTTAATTGGGATGTAATCTATCCTTCTCTCTTTTCTAGATTCGCTCCAACGCTCAACCGGGGGCTTAGCCAACCAGAGTTCTGGGCAGTTGTGGTTTTCGGGAAGTCTGTGCTCAGAGCAGAAGATACCTCCACAATACCTACATCTGTAGGGCAGTGGTTCAACCTTTCCGCAGATTTGGCAAGACAATGTCCACTCCTAAGCATTGGAGAAGCTCCTCTTAAGCGCTGTGCTAAATCTCCTCTGGTTCGATCAAGGGCACAAACACGCATTCCGTTACATCTCTAACATCAAACTTATCTGCCGAAATCTTCACCAGTTTCTTTAGCGTCTGTGACCACGGGCCGCCTACCGGTATCAGAAGTATTCCACCTTGCTTCGTCTGCTTCTTAAGGTATTTTGGTATAGTGGAAGCTGCTGCTGTCACCACAACCCGATCATATAATTCTTCCTCTGACCTCGGTGGATAACCTAGGCAGCCATCACCCAGAACAACCTTCACCACCTTATCGTAGCCAAGAGAGCTAAGATTGCGTGAAGCGAACTCGACAAGCTCCGGGATACGCTCAATCGAGACCACAAGCCCCTCTGGGCCGACGATTTCAGCCATAAGCGCGGCGGAGTAGCCGCTTCCACACCCTACCTCCAGAACCTTATGACCTCTTTTGAGCTCGAGCTCCTCGAGCATAATAGCCACCATATGGGGTGCTGAGATAGTCTGCATCGTTCCACCGAGTGGTAGGGGTGTGTCTAGGTAAGCATTCTCCACTTGATCGGGCCAGACGAACCGCTCCCTAGGCACCTTTAGGAAGGCGGCTTCAACCTCCTGTGATCTTATGAGACCCTCTTCCTTGAGGTTTTTGACGAGTATTCGCCTCTGCTCCTCAAAGGGCTTCAATCTACCCAACTTTTATTCACATCTAAGAACTGAACCAGCGCTCGAGCGTTTCAGACGCCTTTTCTTCGGCTTCTTTCAGCTTATTTAAAGCCGATCTAACACGCTCCTCTGAGAAGTTGTGCTCGCCGCAGAGGAAGTCTATGATGCCCTCTTCATCAACCTTACCCCATTTGACCTCGATCTTAGAGGTGACCTTTGGGTTCAGAAAGATCGATCTGATAGCCTCGTAATCTATTTCAGCCAAAGCATCTTTGATCTCGGGTATGTTTTCAAGCCTACCATACTGCTTGATATACTTCAGCGCCTTAGCCGGACCAATACCCTTAAACCCATCTGGGTTAAAGTCCGTGCCTACTAGTATGCCTAAATCTACGAGCTGCTCTCTAGATATGCCGAGCTCGCTCAAAACACTCTGAAGCGTGATCTCTTCGGGCTCGATCTCGATGTAAACCGGCTTGTTCGGAAGCTTCCTCCTACCAGAAATCGTTACGTTCCTCACAAGGCGCGGTGCACCGAATAGAAGGGAATCATAGTCTTGGCTTGCAGTATGCGTGGCAACACCTATCTTAGTTAGGTGGGCTGCGGTCGCTTCACCTTCAGAAGGAGCCTCAACCCAAGGTATCCCCATAAGACTAAGAAGCGTCTTGGTATCTTCAACCATATAGTCTTTAATGATTGAGGTCAGCTGCGCATACCTTTTCGCAGCCTCATAATCCCCCCTAGCAACAGCCTCAGCATACTTGAGAGCAGCCTCCTCCTTAACACGCCTCCTACGCGCTATCTCAGCAGCCTTGAGGCTTGGGGGCTGACCGTCTAAGATATAGATCAGCTTGATCCCCAAGGATAGTAGGTTTACGTTTCGGTAAAAGAGCCCGCTGAGGTGGCTCGTAACCCTCCCGCTTCTATCCCTAAGTGGCTCACCTTGCTCACCACGTATCACAGCCAAGAACTGGTAGAGGGCGTTATACGCATCTACAGCGAGTATGCAGCCTCGGAGCTCCTCAAGCTTAAGCCTCCTTTTTGGCACTATATCGCCTAAGTCTACTCCCATACCTCTCTAAGATAGAGTGTGGATAGATTTATCTTTGGCTCTAACGTTGTCGCATTTAGTTGGTAGGCTGGCGGTGTGAAAACTGCAACTATCTCCACATATCAACAAGCATATCTGAGCGCATACCTTCCAGATGCCCTGTCTGCGGGTCAAAAAGACTTAAGCCATATAACGAGGAAATACCACATCCAAACGTAGGCGACTACATAAGAAGACTCTCCCGGTTAAAGATGCTAAAAGTAGATGAAAGCGAAGAGGAGAGAAGGAGGCTAAAAGAAGAAGGCATACACGTACTCCTCGAAGAGGAGAGCAGAGGCGAGCTAAAAAAGTATCTAACAAAAGAAGAGGCGGCAAGATACTTGAAGATGGTAAGAGAATACGACGCTGCCCTCGCGGTCTTAGGAGGAGCGGTGGTAGTAGTGGAGAAGAACTCAAAGATCAGAGGGTTCGTTGGTGTAAGCGCCGCGAAGCTGCGTGAACTCGTTGAAGCCGCTGAGTGCTAGCCTAAACCTCTGCATGAGGCTGCTCTATGACTTCGATCCGCCTCTTATCCTTACCGACCCAAGTTACACTTATTAGACCCAGTATTTCGAGTTTCAGTAGTATCTTATTTAGCATGGACATAGTTACATCAAACCCGCTCTTATTTAGATCGTTCAGTAGGTCAACATCAGTGATATTCTTTGCTTGCTTGATCTTTTCATAAACTACGTTTTTGAGCGGAGGCTTCAACCCAGACTCCTCTAAGCTAGGTAAGATAAAGTGAAGCAGCACTATTTAAGTGTAGAAGCTCTTCGAGGCTCCCACTACTTTACTGTAAAGCATCTGATTTAAGGAGTTATACCAAGATTCGACCTCCTTCGTTATAGAGGGTCTGACCTTAGTTAGAGCGTGCTGGAAGTCAGCCAGCCTAACCACAGTTGAATCGCCACCCTTCTGTAAGGCGTGGAGACCAGCCTCCCTAACCAGCGCCTGTAGGTCTGCACCCGAATACCCTTGTGTCTGCTTAGCGATCTCCTCCAACTTAACATCCTCGGCTAAGGGCATCTTAGCTGTAAGTATGCGTAGCATCTCCAATCTACTCGCTTCGTCTGGTGGAGGGACGTAGATCAAGAGGTCGAGCCTACCGGGCCTTAGAAGCGCCGAATCTATTAGGTCTGGTCTATTAGTAGCAGCGACAACAAACACGCCTAAAGTATTCCTCACATTATCCATCTCTGTAAGAAGCTGGCTCAAGATCCTCTCTGATGCGTTGTATTCGTCCGCCATCGACCTTGACCTAGCGATGGAATCGATCTCGTCGAAGAAGATTATGCAAGGAGAAGAGAGTTTGGCTTTGCGGAAGATATCTCTAATAGCCTTCTCCGATTCACCAACCCACTTTGACAAGATCTCCGGACCACGAATAATGATGAGATTGGCGCCGCTTTCATAGGCTAAGGCGTGCGCCAGCATCGTCTTCCCGCAACCAGATGGACCATACAATAATACACCTGATGCAGGGGTTATCCCCAGCTTCTTGAATCGCTCTGGGTGCTTGATAGCCCAGATTACGTTTTCGGTCAAAGTCTGTTTCACCTTATCTAACCCGCCTATATCGCTCCATCTGATCTTAGGTGACTCGACGTAAAACTCTCTCATGGCGCTGGGGACGATTTGGTTCATCGCCTCTCTGAAATCAGAAAGTGTAACAACCATCTTTTCAAGAATCTCAGGCGGAACCCTCTTACTTTCAAGATCTATATCTGGGATGTAGCGTCGCAACGCAACAAGCGCAGCTTCCTGGCAGAGAGCGCGGATATCGGCGCCTGTGTATCCGTGAAGAGAGGCGGCAAGTGACTCCAGATCTACGTCATCAGCCAGGGGCATGCCCCTTGTGTGGATCTGCAGTATTTCAAGCCTCGCTTCTTGATTAGGCACGCCTATTTCGATTTCCCTATCGAATCTACCAGGTCTGCGCAGCGCCGGATCGAGCGATTCTGGTCGGTTGGTTGCGCCTATGACGATAACCGAGCGCCTCTCCGAGATGCCGTCCATGAGGGATAGGAGTTGAGCTACGACACGCTTCTCAACATCTCCTATAACCTCCTCCCTCTTTGGGGCTATAGCATCTATTTCATCGATGAAGATTATGCTAGGTGCGTTTTCAGAAGCCTCCTTAAAGATCTCGCGGAGCCTAGCTTCGCTCTCACCATAGTACTTATTCATAATCTCAGGCCCACTTATGCTAAAGAAGCACGCATCACATTCATTAGCCAACGCTCTAGCGAGCAGAGTCTTGCCACAGCCTGGTGGACCATACAGCAGCACACCTGAAGGAGGCTCGATGCCCAAGCGTCTGAAGACTTCAGGGTGTTTAAGAGGCAGCTCCACTATCTCCCTTAGGCGTTTGATTTCCTTGCTTAGACCACCTATATCATCGAAGGTAACACCAGATACCCCTCCTACAATCTTGGTTGAGTCGAGGTGTATCTCCACGGTCGAAGCATCATCGAGCACAACAAACCCCTTAGGATTCGTCTCTATAACTTTGAAGCCTACCGAGTTGCCGAGTATCATAATACTAACGTTCTGCCCTTCAGCTAAAGGTATGCCTTTGAGCCGGTTCTTGATAAACTCGGAGAAAGCTTCGTCGACCACTAGCTTGGCATCGGTAGGGGTGAGCTTGACAGATCTAGCTACCTTTGTCTGAGCCCTTCTTACTATAGCGTAATCATTCAATGAGAGACCAGCATTTTTCCTCGTTAACCAATCAAGCCGAATTATCTGGCTGTCTTGCTCCTCCTCATCGAGCGACCAAGCTATAGCGGCGGTGCTCTGCTTACCCACAATCTCGACCACATCGCCATCCTTTATGCCTAAGATTTTCATCACGAAGGGTGGTAGCCTAGCTCTGCATTTAGCAACATCTCTATGCTTGGCTTCGACGACCTTGAGCCTTATCGCGTCTGAGCCTTTTGATCGGCCCAATTTAAGATACCTATCTACTGCACCTAACCGTCTTAAGATAAGTTTTATCTCTTCTTCTTAGAGTGAAGTTGAGAAGCGGCTTACACCTATAATATCAACTTGGCTTACATGCTCCACTTCTTTGATCGATGATTCAAGCCTATCCAGAATACCTTCTCCTTCACTGACCTTCACGTCTAAGATTAGGGCTGAGAGACCGAAAGCGATAGGCTCCTGAGACCTTCTGAGAAGAGCGGAGCCTTGAGGAAGGTTGCTGCTGATCTTCTCGGCGAGCTCGTCTAAGGATACGGAGATGTCGTCGGGAAGCACCTTTAATCTCACAAGCACACTACCCATCGAGTAAAACCCCCTCTATGGTCCCTCGAAGCCGCATTTTATGCATTTATAGGGTCTGAAGAAGATCCTACACTTTTCGCACCGCCAGATCAAGACTTCACCGCAGTCTGGGCAGTAGAACTTCACCGCCTCTTCGCCTGGGGTTATAGGCTTATTGCAAGAGGTGCAAGTTGGTAGTTGTATTTGAGACATACTTACCGTCCAACCTAGAAACCTCATAATAGATATACTTTTGGTTGATACCTCTCGTCGAATAAGACTAAGATATATGAATTTGATCCGCGTTATCTTCTAATTTTGAACACGCCGCACTTACGAGCGTTCTTTAGTTGCGCCTAACCCTGCAAAGGTTGTGTAATATTACTATAGCAAGGTTTTAATCTTAAAGCAAAGTAGCTGCAAACAATGTCACAAAACTACTGCCCTGAATGTGGCGGAGTAATGACATACGAAGCACCCACTAGAAGGTATATTTGCACGAGCTGCGGACTCTATCTAACAAAGGAGGAGATTCTGGACCTTAAGGAGAAGCGGCGAGAAGAACTTTCTGAGAAGAAAAGAAGGAAGAAGGAAAGAGACGAATATCTCGAATGGTGGCTGTCGAAGAAGAAGTAAACTTCGCTCCGACCACTTAGGAATCAAAAATCGGTGTCTCGAGAATTTGGTAGATTAAAGCCTTAATGGTCTACCCTTCCCTCTACATCAATTTCACATCATCTTCAACTTAGCTAATACTCTTTTTGGCATTATCTTATACGTTCCTTACCGCGAAAGAGCGTATTGTTTAACGACAGCACCCGCTTCAAACAATGTGAAGCTTCCTTTTATTTGCCGCTTAGAGAGCGCTTACATCCTAATTATATTCATCTCTTTAAGCCTTTGCAGTATCTGCTGCACCGTTTCTTCACGCATATTAAGCCTGTCTGAGAGAACCTTCGCAGCCCATATATTACTGTTGAGAATGTGGTAGGCGACGATCCTCTCTTTTAGGGATAGGGGTTTACCCTGTATGATCTCTTTAGCCACTCTTATAACACTACACCTCAGCTGGAGAAGTGCTGCCTTCTCCTTCTCCAATTCATCAAGCCTTCGATCTATATCTGCAACCAACGCGGCGTATTCGTTGATTTCGCTTCGCTGACTTCTTCTTGCAAGAAGCGTGTCAAAGCGCTGCTCAAATTCCTCAAGCAGCTCATTCTTCTTGGGGTAGCGGATGTTCTGAAAGGTCGTGATCTGCTCAGTGTAGAGATCAGGAGAGAACTCTATGGTGAGAGATACGCTCTTAGCCAACTCGTAGACCCTTCTATCAGGGCCGTATGGGCTTGAGGTTCTTGTCGCTTCGACTATTTCAGCAGCCTCCATAACCTTAAGATGCTTCGTCACAAGCTGCTGGTTTATTCCGAGATCGCTAGAGAGCTCTAGGGGGTAGCTGGGTTCGTGGGCTAACCTCCTTATTATCTTCCTTCTAATAGGGTTCTCCACTATGTTTAGGACTTGGTCAAGCACTAGTTGCTGGTTCATCCGCAGATTAGAGTATGGTAGAGCAACGTTTAAATAGTTTACTACTGGAGGTTGTATACTAGGTGATGTATATGTCGGCTGTAGCTATACCTGCGGTAACACAAACCGGGCAACCTGTTCTTATACTGAAGGAGGGCAGCACCGAAACCAGAGGAAGAGCTGCGCAGCGAAACAACATCTTGGCTGCTAAGCTGATCGCTGAGATCGTTAAGAGCTCGCTTGGTCCACGGGGTATGGATAAGATGCTCGTAGACTCACTAGGAGATGTGACTATAACGAATGATGGCGCCACTATGCTGAAGGAGATTGATGTTCAGCATCCTGCTGCTAAGATGTTGGTTGAGGTTGCTAAGGCGACTGATAACGAGGTCG
>CAYQXI010000017.1:0-11520 GCA_964421575.1 uncultured Nitrosopumilales archaeon | reverse complement strand
AAGAGATATAAAAGACTACTCTTATCAGAGCGAAATTGAGTTAGAGGTTGGCAAGATCTCAAGCACCTCATTAGGTGCTGCTCACCTTCTTGAAGATATGGCAAATGTACCACTCTAGTGATTAAACGTGTATTAATTTGTTCATCGTAGTAGTGCAAATATATAGGGTCTAAATGGATAAGAGTTGATGGGGCTGGATAGCGTCTTTAGGCAGTATGATGTTAGAGGCGAGTACCCTTCTGAAATAAATGAGAATTTTGCTGAAAAACTCGGTAGGGCTACGGCAGAGTATCTTGGTAACAGCGGAAACGTAATAGTGGGTTGTGACTTCAGACCCTCAAGTGGTACACTAAAAGAAGCGTTGACTTTGGGTTTGATAAAAGGTGGCGTAAGCGTATTGGATATTTCGCCTTGTACCACCGATATGCTGACGTTCGCAACCATCACTTACAAGCCCGATCTATCGATAATGGTTACTGCCTCACACCTCCCACTAAAATACAACGGCTTCAAGTACGTATCTAAGCAAGGCGTGTATCTATCAGAGGCGGAGAGGTCTAAGATAAAGGGCATCCTAGCTAAGGGCGAATTTAAAGGGGGAGAAGGTAAAGTCGAGAAGCTTAGCGTCCTCGACAGATACCTCAACTCAATGAAGACGCTTATGAATTGGAGCAGCAGAACCCTCTCTAGTGCAAAGCTGGTAACCTACCCTATGGGAGGCACAGCCATCCTAACACTACCTAAGCTGCTCGAAGATCTGGGGGCTGAGGTATATGTGATAAGAGAAGAAGCCGAAGACCCCGAGCCCAAAGACGAAAACACTATCATTCTACGAGAAGAAGTTTTGGCTAAGAAAGGGTTACTCGGGTTGATAAACGATGGGGATGGAGATAGGCTTGCTGCGAGAAACCACGATGGGAGCTATATAACCGGCGACCAGCTACTCTGCATCTTCGCAAAACTCTACTCAAAGCTAGGTAAGGTAGTAGTTACGATAGACTCATCATCAGCGGTCTTCGAGTACGTAGGGGGCGAACTTATAGTCAGTAAAGTGGGCGAAGCTAACTACGTTGTTGACGCAGTAAAGCATGGAGCCATCTTCGGAGGCGAACCATCAGGGCACTTCGTGGATCTCAGATTCACACCATCAGGCTCAGGCACACTCTTCGGAGCGATCTTAGCGGAGATCGCTAAGAGAGGTGATCTGGATAAGATGCTCGCTGAAATCCCCAAGTTCCATACATATAGGGTGAAGGTTGCGTGTAGAGACAGACTAAGCACTATGAGTAGGGTTGTCGCTGAATTGGAGAGGGAGGGTGTTGAGATTCTATCGAGGATAGATGGGGTAAAGTACAGAGTCGGAGACGCTACGGTGCTTATCCGCCCATCTAATACCGAGCAAGTGGTTAGAGCGACCGTCGAATCGAAGGATGCTGAAGAGGCTAAAAGTATGCTTGGACGAGTTGAAGAGATGTTGAGGAGATTCAGCACCTAAGCTTAGCTGTGCTCAACACCCTTACCACATCATCTACCGTCAACCGCTCAAAGGGCGGTTTTGTTATGTGGGCGGCTGCTACCCCGTTAGCCAAAAAGAGCCGCTCCTCGTAGGAGAGGTTAAGTATAGAGCCTAGTACGTAGCCAGCGTTCCACGAGTCACCCGCTCCGGTACTCTTCTGGGGCTTGACGTCAAAGGTGGGCACGGTAGTCACCTCACCTTTTATGATATGTGAGGAGAAGTTTGGTGTGTGGAGAAGTATTTCACCCTCTAATCTTTTGGAGATATACTTCGCTAACTCTGCTCTATCATCGCTACTGCACCCCAGAACCTTACCGACCCAATACGCTTCATTCTCGTTCAGACTTAGAGCACCCATTCCTACTTCACACATCTTCTCACAAAGCATCTTTAGTTCATCAACCCTGCTAGATGGGTCACCTAGATCTAAGAATAGGAAAACATCTTCACCAACCTGTTCAGCTATGTAAAGGAAGAGTTCCGTGCCGAACTTATTCTGGCACCAATTAAATAAGCAGACGTAGTCCGCATCCTTCAGCAGCTCAAGATCCTCTTCAGCAAGCTTCTGCGGGGAGAAGCCCTTTAAACCCCCCGGCTCCCCGATCATAACGTTTACCAGCCTACCATCGCTCTGCATTTCGATTATGCTTGACGTGGAGAGTTTCGAATCCACTTTTACGTGCAAGAGGTCAACATTCCCTCCTTTTAAGAAGTATTGTAAGCAGTGGAGACCGAACTCGCTCGTTCTGGCAATCAATGAAACTCTTAAGCCTAAGCGTGCTAATGTATCAGCAAAATTAGCAGCGTTTCCGCCAAGTGTGTAGTGTTGGGGTATGTCGATTATGTTACCGCCGCCTTGCTGAGCGATTCTCCTCACATCGTCAATAAAACGCTCCACCCCATACGGGTAGCTTATTATGTGATCTAGGTAAAAGTCTGGCAGAGAGACTATGTTCTTCTGCGGCTTTGGGCTTAAGATAGCCTCAACTAATTTACTTCGATCTACCAACCTTCTTCGGCTTAAGGAAGCCGATCTTCCTTAAAAGATGTCTGGAGGTCTTTGTGAGATTGAGCTTAGCCGCTTCATTTGGTGTAAACCAGCCTATATCAAGAGCTTCTTCATTCCACCTTAGCACACCTCCCTTTGGTACAGCTAGGTAGTCTAAGATTATGTAGTGGTAACGTACCCTCCCATCCTCATCGCGTACTATGTTGTCGACAACATCTATCAGTCTAATCAACCTAATCTTCAAACCTACTTCCTCGTAGATTTCTCGCTTAACAGCATCCTTAACGCGTTCACCCAGCTCAACCAATCCACCTGGAATAGACCACTTCTCCCGGCTCGGCTCGAACCTCCTCTTAACTAAAAGTACACGCCCACCCTTCTTTATGACAGCACCCACAGCCGCTAGAGGATGCTCTGGATACTCCCGCCTCAAGGCTGCCTCCTCCTAACCTCTCCGCCAGCTTCACATATGGCTGTGGTTAGCTCGCTGATTACATCCTCCTTCAAAGATTCAGCCTCAATCTTAGAAGGCTTGGTTACCGAGATGTAGATCTCAAGCTTAGGCTCAGAGCCCTCGAAGCTGCGTGGGTGGCTCTTAACATAAACGCCGCGTCGCTTCTCAACCACTTTATCCAAGATTGGCGCAAGAGAGGACTCTGGTAGGTTCTTAACCTCCAAGCAGCCTTCAGCAACGAAGAGTGTGCCGACGAGCTGTTTGATTAACGGTGCTACGCTCTCCTCAAATATAGCCTTCATCTCAGCTGGCACACCGGGTAGACAGAAGATCTTAGAGGTCTTGTAGTTTATCATCACAGCAGGCGCGGTTCCAACCGGATTCCTCAACGGTGTGCTCTTTGAGGGTAAGAAAGCCATCTTAACTCTAGCAGGTGTCAACTCAAATTTTGCTATGACACCTCTTTCAGCAAGCTCTCTGTATTTGGCTTCGACTTGTTTTAGAGCTTGCTCGTTGACTTCAAGCCTTCTGCGGAGGACCTTCGCAACACCCTCAAGTGTTTTGTCATCGTAAGTAGGGCCGAGACCACCGGTCACTATGAGGAGTTCTGTACGCCTCTTTAAAGACTCCTTAACCGCCTCTGCTATGCAACCAACATCATCGCCGACTACGGTATGCCTAGCTGCAACACAACCTAATTTATAGATCTCTTGTGAAAGCCAGCTAGCGTTTGTGTTCACTGTCGAGCCTGCAAGCAACTCATTCCCAACACAGATTATCTCTATTCTGAGCAACCGACACCTCTAAAGGTGAAGGGTGTTGAGTCAACGATTTAAGGCTAAGGCTTCTCTGCTATTGATGAGCACTCTTGTACGCCATATTTGTTGTCGGTACGGCTGGTAGCGGGAAGTCTCTGCTTACTTCTAACTTGGCTGACTGGTATAGAGCTAAAGGTGCGCATAGCATAACCGTGAATCTCGACCCAGGCGCTTTAGCCCTACCTTACGAGCCCGATGTGGATGTGAGGGATTATATTGATTTACAGGAGGTGATGGAGAAGTACGGCTTAGGCCCTAATGGTGCTATGATACTTTCTTGTGACCTTATAGCGACGAGACTAAATGAGATACAGGATTCTATAGATGAACTCAGACCAGACTACGCCATAATCGATACACCGGGTCAGATGGAACTCTTTGCTTATCGAGAGAGCGGGCCGTTCATCCTCAAGAATCTTACGGCTGATGGTAAAGCAGTCCTATTCCTATTTGATGGTGTGCTTGTCTCTAACCCCGTTAACCTAGTTTCGATTACGCTGCTCGCCACTTCTGTCCAACTCCGCTTGGTGACACCTCAGATACCTGTCCTAACGAAGAAGGATCTTATGAAGAATGTCAAGGATGTGGTTGAGTGGTCATCAAATCCGGCAGCTTTAGAAGCGGCGGTTTACAGCAGCACACCCGCGCTGGAATCGCTATTGACAAGAGGGGTGCTTAAGAGCGTTATCAAACTGGGCTTCGGCTACAACCTCATACCAGTCTCATCAGTCACATTAGATGGTATGGTTAACCTTGCAGCCGCTCTTTCAAGAATACTGAGAGCTGGTGAGGAGGTTGAGGACTAAAACCTCTTAGCACGATCTACAGCAAAAGCTTCAGTCAACACCCGAGGTGGACCAGCATAAAGTGTTGATGAAATTATCTTAGCAAAGGGGAGGAGTCGGCGAAGGTCTCTGATCAGCTGCGCAGCCTTCTCAACCTTTACTAGCGCGTGGACCGCTCTTCCTATCATATTCTGCGTAGCGCCTTCCGCACCAGCCCTACACATGTAGCGTGCTAAGTCGAGTAGATCACGAGCGGCTAACCCTGTCTTTTCAGCGAAGATTAGGCTCTGGCGCAGTAGTGTAGAGGGTGAAGGGTCGTCAAGCACCGCCTTAAGCACCCTCTTGCCCCAGATGTTCACAACCCTCTTCTTTCCCTCAGAAGCTAGAACAGTGGATTTATCTACAGCGCCGAAGACAACACCTACGAACATATATTCATCTGGGTTACAGTCGAACATCTTCACTTCCCCTATGGATGGTGCTCCAGGCTCGGTGACCAACCCGATACACCCACCTGATGAGGCTGCAGCTATGACTGTGCCTAAGCCTGTGAGACTTCTCACCTCGGCTACATGCGCTAGATCGGCTGCTAAAGAGGAGTCAGATATGCCCAGTGCGTCTTGTATAGCGAGTATAGTACCGAGCGCGCCCGCTGCGCTGGTGCCGAAGCCGCACCCTATCGGCACCTCCACCTCATGCTCCACCTTAACAGATTCTTTGAAGCCGTAGACGCTTCTAGCCAGCTTCACGGCTTCTATGCTTGTTCTTGCTGATGGTGTTAGGTATCCGTTTACCCACACTTCGTCTTCGGCGGTCTGTCTTATTGTTACTTTCGTTACTACGCCTCTACTTATTCTGAAGCCCCCTCCTCTAGCACCTATTCTAAGCGGGTCTACAATCTTCCTACCCTCTTGATCTTCATCACAGACTTCGAAGAAGCTTGAGACCGCGGAGGGCACAAATATGCTTCTGGAAGATCTGTTCAAACTTCAACCCCCTATGGTTTTGTTAACACCGCAACTAAGGGGCCGAAGATGAGTGTAGTTACGGCGGTTACCGCGGTTAGCGACTTTATAAGGAAGGAGTCAAGTTTGGCTGTCGTGAAGAGCAGATCGCCGAAAGGCGTCGCTACCAAGATCAAGGTGATTACGCCAAACACAACGGCTACAGCGATCGAATCCTTCACAGTGGTTGATGAGGATACAGCCCTCCACTTTAGCCAAGAGCCTGAGGTTAGGCTGCTCAATCTAGATTTAGAGACCGCTTTTACCAAGGCTGGGACTATGGCTAGCACGAATGGGAGCATGGTGGTTATCCAGAAGAGTGTGAAGCCTATGGTTGTTGCTAGCTGCACATCAAGCGGCCAAAGAGCGCCTAGGAAGGTGGATATGTAGAAGACCACGACCGACGCTGCAATGAGGTTGCCTACAGCCAAGCCTGCTAGCGAAGCCCATAGGAAGAGCCTCCAGCTCCCCCACCTATACATCAACCAGCCGAGCAGGTAGAAGCCTATGAAGTTAGCTGGCACACCAGCGATAAGGCTTAGGAAGGGGTTGGTTAAGCCGAAGGTTGAGAGATACAAGTCGCCGACGAAGACCCCTATCCCAGCACCCAAGGCTCCTACTAGAGGGCCGTAGAGGATCGTGAAGAAGGCTGGGACGACCACACCGGGAGCGAACTGACCTATGCCCCAGGGTGTGGGTATGAAGGCTGTCGCTGCTTTAGCTACTGCGTATAGGGCTGCGCAGAGGGCTGCTGCGGTGATCTCTTGAACCTTCAATTTGGCTATATGAAGCCTGTGATTATTTGGTTAATTAATACATTCTCAAAAGAATCTAAATGGGTTTATAGTGGTTAAGAGAACCGGGTAATTTTATATCATACCACCCTATGAAGATTATCACGTGGTTAGGTTGGAGATAAAAGTAGTGCCGATAAAGGTTCCCGAGGGGACCAATATAATACTTGGTCAGAGCCACTTCATAAAGACGGTTGAGGATCTATATGAGACGCTGGCATCGAGCGGCACAGCGATAAGGTTTGGGCTAGCGTTTTGTGAATCTAGCGGACCAGCGCTGATTAGGCACGATGGTAATGATAAGGAGCTCGAGGCTAAGGCGGTTGAGATCGCAGCAGAGATAGCCTGTGGACACACGTTTGTCATACTTTTGGCTAATGCTTATCCGATAAATGTGCTGAATAGGGTTAAGATGGTTGAGGAGGTTGTTTCGATCCACTGCGCCACAGCTAACCCCATAGAGGTTATTGTTGCTGAAACAGAGCAGGGTAGGGGTATACTTGGGGTGATAGATGGTATCAAACCAAAGGGTGTTGAGGGAGAGGAGCATAAGGAGCAGCGTAGAGCCTTCCTCAGAAAGATAGGCTACAAGAGGTAGATTGGAGAATTGAGTGAAGAGAAGAGGCTTACGATCATAGCAGAGATAAGCATCTTCCCAGTAAGCGAAGGGACAAGCCTAAGTCCATATGTAAAGAGGGCGATCGAAGCGATACGGAGCGTAGATGGAGTTAGGCTTCAGCTAACACCAATGGGTACAATCTTGGAAGCAACTGATTTAGAGCAGATACTGGAGGCGTTCAAGCGGGCTCATAAAGCGGTTAGAGAGGCGGGGGCTAAAAGGATAGTTGCGCACCTAAAGATAGATGATAGGTTAGATAAGCCTAGGAGCATGGAGGATAAAGTTAAGGCTATATTAAGTTAGAAAGGCTTTAATCCAGAGGGAGAGCACCTTACAGCAGTGTATCGTCTTGAACAGCGTAGGCAAAGTAATCTACTTTAAAGGTGTAGGGAATTGGGTTACCATCCAGCTAGAAGTGCTATAGTGGCAGCATGGGGGAGAGAGGAGGAGAAGCTTCCTAAAAGGTTCTTTTATCCAGAAGAGGAGAGTACGGTGCTTGAATATCTGCTTGATGCTGTTTGGACAGTTGCTGACGCTATTTATGTAATCTTTAGGAGAGAGCCTAGCCTTAAGCTAATAGAAGCGATATCGACCTTTGGGGTCAAGATCATAATAGAGAACCGAAACCCAACCATTGTATCAAGCCTTTTGATGGGCTTTAAGGCCAGTAGAAGCGAGCACTGCTTGGTGCTTAGAGAGAACTTGCCTTTTCTTAAACCTAGTGTGTTACACGCGCTCTTTGAATTCGCGAAAGGGTATGATGCTGCATTACCGAAATGGTCTAATGGTAGGTTAGAGCCGCTCTTGGCTGTGTATCGGAGAAAGAGCTTTATTAGCGTAGCATCCAAGCATCAGAGCGAAGATAATCTGCTTTCTGTCGTGGATAACCTTTACTCTATAAGATACGTAAGTGTTGAGGATGAAATCAAGCCACTCGATCCGGAGCTCGAATCGTTCTTTACCATAGATAGCGCAGAGGATCTTGCTAAGGCTAGAGAAAAAGTCACCCTGAAATACAAGATATAACAAGATATCGGGAGGGGTCTTGGGCGACATAGGACTATACTACGGCGAAGAACTGTTACGCTACTCTTTCCCAGACCCACATAAGTTCAACAAGCAGCGCATCACCTCTTTTTGGGAGGCTGTTCAGATTCTTGGGCTTCTGGAGAGGAGAGAGATTAGGGTTATGAAGCCAGTCTTGGCGTCTGAAGAGTTGCTTGAACTCTTCCACACAAGGGAGTACATAGATTTTGTTAAGAGGATGTCTGAGATAGGTAGCGGGCTGCTTGATTATGGAGACACACCAGCCTTTAAAGGCGTCTTTGAGGCAGCGAGCTACGTGGTGGGCTCTGTTGTAGATGCTGTTGATAAAGTGATGAATGATAGTGTGGGGCACTGCTTCATACCAGTAGGCGGGCTACACCACGCAAGAAGAGATAGAGCAGCGGGGTTCTGCGTCTTTAACGATATAGGCGTAGCCATAGCATATGCTAAGAAGAAGTATGGTCTCAATAGGATATTGTATGTGGATATAGATGCACACCACGGAGATGGTGTGTTCTACGAATTCTACGATGATCCCACAGTTTGGATAGCGGACATACACGAAGACGGAAGATACCTCTACCCGGGCACAGGCTTCAGAGAAGAAGATGGCTCACCGCGGGCACCAAAAACAAAACTCAACATACCTCTACCACCAGAATCAACCGACAAAGAGTTCGTCGAAGCGTTTAAGGAAGTCGAGGAGTTCGCTCGAAAGGTTGAGCCAGAACTGATTCTCTTCCAATGTGGTGCTGATGGGTTAGAAGGCGACCCTATAACTCACCTCAAATTCACCTATAGGGCGCACAGACACGCAGCGGAAGTCCTTCACGAAATAGCCCACCACTTCTGCAAGGGTAGGCTAGTAGCCACGGGAGGCGGTGGCTACGATGAAAAGAATACTGCAGCAGCTTGGAGCTCAGTCCTTATGGCCTTCCTCGGGCCGAGATGGGATATGCCTACTTCACCCGGCTATATGCTATAGCCCCCACTTATGGCTTAGGGCTTCTAGTCTTTTGAGCGCCTCTCTTAAATGCTCTCTTTCTGCTTCTGACGCTTCTAAGTAACCCCTTAGTTTGCGTATAGTTTCATCCATAACTCTTCGGTCAACGGGGTAGGGTATACCATCCTTACCTCCGTGCGCAAAGGTGAACTTGGCCGGATCTCTCCAAGAGGGTGGAGCACCGTAAATGAGTTGCGAAACAAGGGCTAGTGCACGCACCACAGCCGGGCCTACGCCTCTAACCGCTAGAAACTCCTCGTAATCTCTAGGTTGAACATCATACAGCTTCTTGAATATGCTCCAGTCGAGCCGCTGTGGCATTTCGAAGCTGGGGTAGGTTTCGGTCGGTTGAGGGAATTTGACCCAGCTGTCCAGTACGTGCTGCCCGCTCAACAACCTTATGGAGCTGATTAGGTTCTCCGGCCTCCCCCTTACAAGGTCTACCGCCACTCGCCTAGCCTCTTCCGACTCCTTTGCAGTCATGTCTAGCACCCTCGCTTCTAATCTAGGTGCTGCTATACCACTATGTGGCGTGCAGACGAAGCTCTCTACTTGTGTGCCAAGCCAATGGTAGCGCCTCGCTAACCTCTCCTCTACATTCAACCCTTGCTGAATTATGCACCACTCACCCCTCTCAGATATGAATACTGCGTGGTGGTAGATCGGGTAGTTGCATTGTATAGCTGCTGTGTCTACTTTAGCTGCCATTCTGCTGCTGTACTTTAGCTCGTTGACTTTATGTTCTGGTAGAGAGAGGATTTCACAGATCTTCTCTATGTCTGTCTGCGCCTTTAACGCTGACTTCCCCTTTCCACCCGCAACCTCTACCCCGTGCTCCTCAAATCTAAGCGTATCCTTCAGCACACCACACACTACCGTGGTTAAGCCTGAAGAGTGCCAATCGAAGCCGAGCACACATCCGAGGGCTTGAAACCAAAGGGGTGAGCTGAGCTTATTTAATATGCCGGATGCACCCTCTTCCCTATACATTATCTTCAGCATAGCGTCCGCTAGCGCCCTCATTCTTTTAATGAGCCACTGAGGTGCGTGACCGTAGTGTAGAGGAAGGTAGACTTCGCCAGTTTTCCTCAACTCAACTAAAATATGCTGATGTTGGCTATTATAGTTGTTGCTAGGGCGTGAGGGTTACCGTATCTCGTGGATAGAGCACTACTTCCCTGATATTCTCCTTTCCAGTCAGCACCATCATAAATCGGTCCAAGCCTAAGCCCCAGCCTGAGTGTGGGGGCATACCCCAGTCGAAGACTTTAAGGTGTTCTGAGAAGGATGCTGGGTTTAAACCTAGCTCCACCATCCTAGCCTCAAGTTTACGCCTATCTGAGATCCTCCTACCGCCGGAAGCAAGTTCTAACGCCCCATACTGTAGATCAAAGGATTTTGAGCGGTCGCCCTCCACATCTATGTAGAAGGGTTTGAGGTGAGGCGGCCACTCTGTGATGAAGTAGAAACCTTTGTGGATCTCGCCGAGAACCTTTAGGGCTGAGTCTGTGAGGTCTTCACCCTCTTCTATTCCGTAGCCAGCCTTCTGCAGATCTCTTATAGCATCTTCATACCTTAGTCTTGGGAAGGGTAGGTCTGGTTTCTCCAGTGTATGCTTAAGTATGTCGAGTTCAGCCTTATTCTGCTCCGACACATCTTCGATGCAGCGTGCAACCATCCTCTCACAGACACCCATCACGTCCTCCATATCATAGTATGCTGCTTCGATGTCAACGCTCACAAATTCGCTGAGGTGCCTCCTTGTATTCGACTTCTCCGCCCTAAAGAAGCTAGAGATTTCAAAGACCCTTTCTAAGGCGAGTGTGAGCTGCTCCTTGTATAGCTGGGGGCTCTGCGCCAAGAATGCTTGCCGACCAAAGTAGTCAAGCGCGAATAATGTGGCACCACCCTCAGCAGCCTGACCGATGATCTTAGGCGTCTGAACCTCAAGAAAACCCTCACTTATTAGGCTACGCCTTATAGATTGCAGCGCGGTGTGGCGTATCTTGAAGACTGCTGCCACGCTAGGGTTTCTTAGATCGAGTGCTCTTGCGCTGATCCGCAGATCCAATGTGGAGGGTGTTCTACCTGTTGGGTCTATTGGTAGGGGGTGTGTTGCGTAGGAGAGTACCTTAAAGTCTTTGACCTCGATCTCAACTTTAACCGCTTTTGCTCGACTCTTCTGCACAACACCATACGCACTAACTATGCTTTGGCGAGGGGTCTTAAGTGCCTCTTCATATAGTTGGCCCATTTCTTTGCGGAGAAGGAGCTGTATTAGGCCAGAAGCGTCCCGCACAGTTATGAACGCTAGAGAGCCTAGTGGGCGAATATCTTCGATCCAACCGGCGACCCTCACACTCTGCCCTATATGATCTTCGCTGAGCTGTGATGCGGTATGTGTCCTTAGGCTGCTTAGGCCGCCTTTACCATAAGGCTCTTTATACTCCACACATAACCAGCACTTCGAG
>CAYQXI010000016.1:0-27272 GCA_964421575.1 uncultured Nitrosopumilales archaeon | reverse complement strand
GGTGAAGGCAGCGGTGCCGCGAGCCGCTGCGTGCGCGACCTTACAACCTACCTTCAAGGGGAGGGGAGAAGCCTCATGAGGCTGCATAGAAGCATTATGAGGGAGCTTCTCGACTTCATGGTTATTATCGCAGAGATCTTTACGGCTTTGGCAGTGGCCTTCCCCCTAATACTGATGGTTATGATTGTAGTGATGGCATCTCTTGGGGGAGGTGTAGGAGCAACGAGCCCAGCTGCAATCGTACCACTCCTCATCTACGCTCTTATACCTGCCGTAGGAATCTTACTCCTCATCCTACTAGAAGTAATTACGCCAAGGGTTATGTAAATGCTAGCGATTAAGCTGAGTAAGAGCGATAAGATGATCGTAAACGTCTCCTCGATAGCGATATGTGTAGCGATATTAATTAACACGATATTCGTCTGGCCTGGTCTACATAGGCACCCTGAGTTCGAAACGTTCTTCGTGATAGCGCTTATCATAGCACTCTTCCCCCCAGCTGCGGCCGATCTGCTCGACAGGCGCTGGAGAAACGCGGTGAATGCAAAGCTCCCAGAGCTGATCAAGAACATATCGGATGCACAGAAGACGGGTATGAGCTTCTCTAAGGCGATCGAGTATTCTGCTAGGGTCGATTACGGCCCCCTTACTAAGGAACTACGCAAAACAGTAGCATTGCTAGGCTGGGGCTGGACTTATGAAGAGGCGCTACAGGATCTCGCTAAGCGCATAGATACCCCTCTGGCGCATAGGATGGCTGCTCTGCTCATCGAGGTTGGTAGGGCTGGCGGCAAGCTGCACGAAGTGCTCGACACGATCTACTCTCACTTCAGAGAGGTTCAAGATATAGAGAGAGATAGGAAGAGGCAGCTGGTTCCATACGTAATGACTATCTACGCAGCATTCGGCGTCTTCCTCTTCCTTGTCTACATACTCTTCTCAACACTATTCTTCCAAGCAAAGCAGCTCGCTGCCACGGGAACATCCTTCTTAGGCGGCCTCAACACAGACCTCTACTACATCTGGTTCTTCCACTTGGCTGTCGTTGAAGCTGTGATAAGCGGCTTCGTCGCTGGTAAGATGGGTGAAGGAGCCATGTCCGCTGGTTTAAAACACGCCCTAGTCCTCCTACTAATATCCATCTTAGCCTTCGTATTTATCATACGCCCACCTTAAGAACAGGATTGATTAGCTGATTAGCTACCAGCTATTACTCTAACGTTATTCCATAATGCATAAGGAGGCCGAACATGTTAAAAGCCAGCAACGAGCCGACAAACACATCATTCAACTAAACCCATACCGCGACTAAAATACAACAGCAGATAGAGTTCAAGCAGAGTAATAAAGAGGAGGAGATTAACTTCGCCCACCTTCATCGGTATTGTTAATCACGGTTCGGTAACTATTCTGAGTAAGTGAGTAAAGCAAAGGGACCAATATTAGAGCAAGCGATAGCGGAAGCGTCTGGGGTACTAACAGCGGACCATTAAGGCTAGCGAAAGATGTGAATTTAACCACAGTAGTATGCACACTTAGATCAAAGAATGGCTTAATGCTCTCACCAAAGAGGAAACCAGCTTTCACATCGACAAAGACCGAGTCGGAGAATGGGTACAAGATGGGTGTATAGTCTTGAAACATATCTAGAATCGGGTGGCTCAGCAGTGATGCAACCGCCAAAGCCGAAGCCTTCCACCCGACACCACCCCTATGGGCTAGGTAGGTGATGGGCAAAACGAAAAGCAGTGGGACTACGCCTGAGTGAGTAATAGACCTGTGGACGTGGAAGACATCTAAATCGGGAAGTAGAGCTATAACGCCGACTACAAAGGCCTTCCTAGTCTCTAAGAAAGGTGATGTGAGCGCAAAGGCTACCGAAAATGCGTCAAAAGATCAGGCAAACTTCAGGATCACCTTTGACCACAGACGCATCATTAACCACACCTAATCTTCTTGTAAAACTATCAGACTGTAAAGACGGTTAAAGGTTTATATAAGGTCAGATGCGGCCTAAGTGCTGAATGGGGATGAGGTTAGTAGAGGTCGGTTACCTTCATCACCAACTCTGCTAATGTAGATTCTGAAACTTCGAACCCATCTCTCATACCGTTGGTGGTTAAAGTTGAAGGTTAGATTCGCAATACCAAAAGGCTCTCTTGAAAAGGCCACGCTGGATCTTCTGGAGCAGGCTTGGTTCGGTATCTCCATAGATGAGAGATCATACCGCCCCATCTTGAGCGACCCAGAGATAGAGGCTAAGATGCTTAGACCTCAAGAGATCCCCCTCTTTGTTGCTGAAGGGCTGCAAGATGTTGGAATAACTGGGTTAGATTGGATCAAAGAAACCGGTGCTGACGTTGAGGTGCTTCTAGACCTTCAGTATGGGCATGTGAGACTTGTTGTGGCTGTGCCAAAGTACATTAATTACACAACTTTTGCAGACTTCTGTAGAGGCATATGGGACGAGGGGAGGGTGCTCAGGATCTCGACCGAGTATCTGAATATTTCTGAGGAGTATGTTGCATCGAACCAGGCATACAAAGAGAGGTTTGGGGATGCTAGACCTCTAGTTATTACTCCTTGGTGGAGGAGGGGTGAGAATAAGTGGGCTACGATCTACCTTTCATTCGGCGCCACGGAGGCGAAGCCACCTGAAGACGCTGATGCTATAATCGATATAACCCAGACTGGAAGGTCGTTGGAGCAGAACAACCTGAAGATTCTCGACATAGTTATGAAGTCTTCAGCAGTTCTAATAGCGAATAAAAAAGCTCTGCTCAACAAGGAGAAGAGGGAGAAGATCTATGACATACTCACACTTCTCAAGGGCGTGGTTGATGCAAGAGAGAGGCTACACATATTTGTTAATGTTAGAGAGGAGAATTTGGAGAAGCTTGTCAGCGAGCTCCCAGCGCTTAAAAGGCCAACTATAAGCCCCCTTTCAGAGAAAGGCTGGTTCTCAGTAAACACGGTCATCGAGAAGAACCAGTTCCTTAAGATCTTACCAAAGTTAAGGAGGCTGGCTCAAGGTCTTGTAGTGCATTACCCAAGGCAGATACTGCCTCTTGAGGACATAGCGAAGGATGAGGGTGACTAGGAGCTGCTAACACACTATAAAATAGATAGAGGTGGAGGAGTGAAGCTAGCAGCCCACCTTAGGAGGAAGGAAACATCGTTAAATGAAGAGGTTCTGCAGATTGTGAGAAGTATAGTTGAAGGTGTTAAGAAGAGGGGCGACCGAGCTCTAATAGAAGCTACTTGGAGATATGATAGGGTTGATTTAAACCAGATCGGTATTAAAGTCGAGGTCGAGGAGTTCACGAAGGCTTACGATAAGGTTAGCGGTAAACAGGTTTCTGCGCTCGAAAGAGCTAAAGAGCGGATAAGAGAGTTCAGCAAGATTCAGCTTGAGGGTTTGAAGTCAGTCTATAAGCCTATAGAAGGTATCGAGATCAAGACAGTTCTTAAGCCGATTGAGAGTGTGGGCTGCTATATCCCGGGTGGTCAAGCAGCTTATCCAAGCACAGTGCTTATGGCTGCGGTTCCGGCTTCAGTGGCTGGTGTGAAGAGGGTTGTTGTATGTTCACCTCCCTCTGAGCGTGGTCTTAACCCTTTGATGCTGGTCGCTTGCGACATCTGTAGAGTTAGTGAAGTGTATAGGGTTGGGGGAGCACAAGCCATCGCCGCCCTCGCGTATGGTACTGAGAGCATCCGGCCTGTTTCGAAGATAGTTGGTGCGGGTAACATCTATGTCACCTACGCTAAGATGGAGGTTTCAAAGGATGTTGCTATCGATTTACCAGCTGGTCCGAGTGAAATCTTGATTCTGGCTGATGGTGAGGCTAATGCTAGGCTCATAGCTTTGGATCTTGCGGCACAAGCAGAGCACGGTGCCTCATCGGTATGCGGACTTCTTACAACATCATCTTCACTTATTCAAGCGGTTGAAGAAGAGTTGGTGGAGATCGTCAGCGAGGCTGAGAGGCGAGAAGTTGTCGAGAAAGCGTTGAGGAGCAATGGTTTCACCGCTATAGCTGAGGATATCGGTGATTGCATAGATTTTGTGAACGTGTTCGCACCAGAGCACCTCGAAATATTCGCGTCTGAGCCGGAGAGGTTGGCTGAGAGGATAACTTCGGCTGGGCTAATACTTTTAGGACCGTTTTCAACTGCCGCTGTAACAGATTATGGTGTAGGGCCTAACCACATCTTACCTACTGGTGGCTACGCAAGGACTGCTTCTGGGCTTTCGGTCATCGACTTCCTTAAGAGGGTTAATGTTGTGGAAATTAGTTCAGAGGGGCTTAACGCGGTCGCCGAAGATATCGTTACTATTGCGGAAGGGGAGGGGCTATATGGGCACGCGCGTTCGATCAAAGAGAGGCTCAAAAAGCTTGCTTAACGAATACTACGAACTTAGGGTAGATGGTGGTAAAGCATACGTCAAGTCAGATAGTTTTGGAAAGATCTACTCGATTGATGCTATAATATTTGACTGCGATGGCGTGCTGATAGATGCAAGAAGATCCTACGACGAAGCGATAAGAAGGACGATACAGCACATTTTTGCGCAGCTGACAGGCTGCCCCCTTTCGCTGAGCACCATACCTAAAGAGGCGATCTACAACCTTAGGCTTTCTGGTGGCTTCAACTTCGACTGGGACACAACCTACGTTATAGCGCTTGCTCTCTTCAAGAACCTACCCAAGCGCTTCCAAGAAGCATTCAGCGAAGCAGCAAAGCAGATAGAGGCAGAGGAAGCCATACAACGCCTAACAGCAGCATCCTCAAAGCTGAGTGGTAGGATGCCGAAAGACTACTTTAAGAAGAAGGGTAAGACGTTGAGGGAAGCACTCATAAAGATCACACAAAGCCGACCAGAAGATAGAGAGGCGGCTGAAAGGTTGATTTTAGAATCTGCTGAGCGGGAAGGCTGCGCCGAGCACCTTAAGGACTTCATAAACTTCTTAGCATACACCTCCGAAGCTCCACGCAACATCATCTCAGTAGTCTTCGACACATACTTCTACGGTCCAGAACTCTTTAAGGAGCTTTATGGCTTCGAGAGCTGGTTAAGTGTTAGGAACGGGCTGATCGAAAAGGAGAGGCTGATCATAACCGAGGAGACCCTCAAAGCTCTTAGAGAGATGCTTGGAGAGGGTAAGCTTGGTCTAGCCACGGGCAGAAGTTCTTTAGCCACAAAGAAGACCCTAGGAGGTCTTCTTAACTACTTCAACAGTAGAGGAATGGTCTTTCTAGAGGATCTTAAGTTTAAGATGGGTGGTAGTGAAACGCTGATCAAACCATATGTCAAGCCGCAGCCCTACGCTCTACTGGAGGCTGCCGCTGGGTTAGGTGATGTTAGGTCTGTGCTCTATGTAGGTAACTCGGCTGAAGACTACATTATGGCGAAGAATGCAAACGGCGTGAAGAAGATATTTTCGTTCGCGGGTTGCTACGCTCTACAAAACAGCCCGGGTAAGATGATAAAACTCTTTAAGGATGCTGAAGCAGCCATCATCATACCCACTGTAAACGATCTGCCGAAGGTCCTTGAGTATGTGAGAGGTGTTAGAGGTGGCTAGAAGGGCAACAGCAGCGAGAGAGACCAAAGAGACCACCATCAAAGTATCGGTAAACCTAGACGGCGGAGGCGAAGCAAAGATAGTGAGCGGCATAAAATATCTCACACACATGCTCAACACATTAGCACACCACAGCCTCATAGACATAGAAATTGAGGCAGAGGGGGACCTAACACACCACACAGTAGAAGACGTAGCGATATGCTTAGGCAGCGCCATAAGAAGAGCGCTTGGAGAAGAACCTAAGATCAGAAGGTTCGGCTCAGCAACAGCACCAATGGATGACGCTTTAGCCTCAGCAGCCGTAGATCTGGGTGGAAGGAGGTTCTGCGTAGCAGACCTCAAAACAACTGGCTTATGTATCGAAGATGTGGCGGTCGAAGACATCTACCACTTCATAAGATCCTTTTCAGATGCGCTCCAAGCCAACATCCACCTACACATACACTACGGCGAAAACGACCACCACAAAGTAGAAGCTGCCTTCAAAGCATTAGCACTAGCGCTCAGAGAGGCTGTAGAAGAAGACCCTAGGCGCAAAACGATACCGAGCACAAAAGGTGTCCTGTAGCTTGAAGGTAGCGATACTCGACTACGGAGTAGGAAACCTCTACAGCATAACCTGCGCACTAAAGAGGCTGGGCGCAGACGTCAATCTGATAGAGGCTGTTAAAGATGGTTTAGAATCAGATGCCCTCATACTACCGGGTGTAGGAAACATTACGGCCGTAGCAGAGAAACTCAGCAGCGAAAAAGAAACTATTCAAGACTACTTGAAGGCTGGGAGACCCCTACTCGGCATATGCCTAGGGCTCCAGATTCTCCTAGAAGGGAGTGAAGAGGGCGATGGTAAGGGGTTGGGCATAATCCCGGGCTCAGCGCGTAGACTACCAAAAGGGGTCAAGATTCCACATATAGGTTGGAACACCCTCACAATAGTTAAACAACACGAGTTCGTAGAAGGCATCCAAGACGGTTCTTGGGTCTACTTCGTTCACTCCTACTACCCCTCACTCATAGAGAAAGAGCCTGTGTTGGCTGAGACATACTACGGGCTAACCTTCCCATCCATAGTGGGAAAAGGCGCTCTAGTCGGCACACAGTTCCACCCAGAAAAGTCTGCTGAAACAGGCAAGACTCTACTAAAGAACTTCCTTAAGATGATCAGAAGATGACCTTCGAAATAATACCAGCTGTTGATCTGATGAAGGGATGCGTCGTCAGACTCTACAAAGGCGAAGCCAGCAGCATAAAGATCTACCACACCAACCCACTTGAAGCTGTTCAGAAATGGGTTGATGAGGGAGCGGAGACCATCCACATAATCGATTTAGACGCAGCACTAGCTCTAGGCGATAATACAGAGCAGATAGAAGAGATAGCGAAGAACGTTAAGGCAAGGATTCAAGTCGGAGGGGGGATCAGAGACACCGTTAAAGCAGAGAGGCTCATTAAAAGTGGGGTTCACCGCATAATCATAGGAACCAAAGCCATCTTAGATAAATCATTTGCACGTGAACTACTATCCACATACGGCGCTGAACGCGTGGCTGTAGCATTAGACTACCTACAGGATGAAGTCCTCATAGAAGGCTGGACAAAGAAGAGCGGACTTAAACTAAACGCAGCCCTAGACGAGATGGCAGAACTCGGTGTCCAATACATACTACTCACATCAAAAGAGAGGGATGGCACACTCTCTGGGCCAGACTACATAACCATAAGAGAAGCCTCAAAGAAGAGAAACCTCAAGATAATCGCAGCAGGGGGCATCGAAACCGTAGAACACATCCTAGCCTTGAGGGATGCAGGAGCATACGCCTGCATACTAGGCAGATGCCTATATGAAGGAACACTTAACCTAAAAGACGCTATAAGAGCGGTAAGGGGTGTTAAAAGAGATGCTTGCTAAAAGAATCATACCCTGTTTAGATGTAGACAAAGGGTTGGTGGTTAAAGGTGTGAAGTTTAAGGGACTGAGGGATGCGGGCGATCCGGTCGAGTTAGCTTGCAAGTACCGGGACGATGGAGCGGACGAACTGGTTTTTCTCGACATAACAGCCTCGGTTGAGAAGCGGGAAATCTTAAAGAAGCTGGTTAAGGACGTGGCGACAAACCTAGATATACCCTTCACAGTAGGAGGAGGCATAAGGAGCGTTGACGAGGCTAGAGAAGTGCTGTGTAGCGGAGCAGATAAGGTTACGATAAACACAGCAGCCGTAGAAGACCCTACACTTGTGACAGAAGTTTCTAAACGCTTCGGAAGCCAGTGTATGGTAGTCTCAATAGATGCAAAGCAGACGAACCAGACACCGTCGGGCTACGAAGTCTACACCTACGGCGGCAGAAAGCCTACAGGCCTAGATGCTATAGAATGGGCTAAGAGGGTGGAAGCGCTCGGTGCGGGGGAAATACTCCTAACCTCTATAGATAGAGACGGGACAGAAGACGGCTACGAGATAAATCTAACCAAAAGGGTCTGTGATGCTGTAAACATACCAGTCATAGCGAGTGGAGGATGCGGTAAACCAGAACACATGCTTGAAGTCTTCCAAAAAACGGGTGCGGACGCAGCGCTAGCAGCATCCATCTTCCACTACAACACCTACCCCATACCAGAAGTAAAGAAGTTTCTAAGATCGAAGGGGGTATTGGTAAGAATATGAGGGTAGATGAGGTAGACTTCGAAAAAGGTGGGGGGCTCGTACCAGTTGTAGCGCAAGACGCCAAGAACGGAGAAATACTTATGCTAGCCTATGCGAATAAAGAAGCGGTAGAAAAGACTCTACAGACGGGATACGCGCACTACTACAGTAGATCAAGAAAAAGGCTTTGGATGAAAGGGGAAGAATCCGGAAACAAACAGAAAGTCATCAAGATACTAGTCGATTGTGACGCCGACTCTCTCATCTACCTAGTTGAGCAGATTGGAGTAGCTTGCCACACTGGAAACAGAAGCTGCTTCTACAGAGAGCTCACTAAATAGCCTCCTTTTGCACCCTTTACTCTACCGATTGAGGCGAAGAGGTATACGCTATTTTATCCTTGGTAACAATAGGGAGCAGATAAGAGCTGAGAAGGCGAAGATAGACAGAGAGGCGAACGAAAGCGTCCAAGATGAGGTAGCGCTCAAAATTGCGCCTAAGATCAGCGGGCCGAAGAACATGGAAAACCCTCTGCTTGCATTAAGTATACCAAAGCCGATATTTGAAGAAGGGCCAAATAGCTCCACAACACAAATCTGAATGACACCCGGGATTATACCTGAGAAGAAACCTGTAGCGAGAATATGAAGGGGCAGTAAGTAGCTTGGGGTGAAAGTCGTTAGGGGGAAAAGAATCATAAGTGCGCCAAAGGAGGGTGCCAGAACAACCTTCCTTGATCTAACTTTGTCAGAGAACCAAGCTCCGATGAGAGGGGTCGGTATCCCTATAAACATAAAGAGACTTGCGATGAAGGAAGCAACGCTAACATCAAAAGTGTATGATTCGATCATATAGGTGGGCACCCACATAAGAAACCCCATGCTTGTAATCGTGAGACCTATCTGTAGAAGGCCGATGAGCCATCCCTCAAGACTCCCAGATTTCGCAATTCTGTTTTGTTCACTAACTATTCTTCTCTCAATAGGCGTTGTCTTAAAGATTAATATGAGAGCGAGAGCGGGCAATATAACGCCTGTAAGCCAAGCCTCTCTCCAGCCAAACAACTTAAGAAACCAAGAACTTACATTAAGGCCTACTACGTTGCCAATAGGCATATATATCATCAGAACGCCTAAACCGAACCAGATCTTCTCTTTTACAGAGACCTCGGCTACAAGGAAAGGCGCTGTGACTAGTGCTAAAGCTGTACCAGCACCCTCTATTAATCTCCCGATGAATAGCAAATAGAGGTCTGGCGAAGCAACAGCGATTAAAGCACCTAAAATCATGAGGATTAAGGCATGGATCGTCACCACTCTAAGGTTCTGTCTACGCACCACCATACCCACGGGGATAGAAAGGAGCAGCTGGAGCAGCCCAAAGGAGCCAGCTAGAAGCCCTACTAACCCGTAAGAAAAGTTGAGGTCCTCAATTATGCTGGGTATAAGTGGAGAGAGCTTAAAGTAATTGTACATTCCCCCGCTCGCTGAAATGAGGGCTATGCTCAAAAAGAGCCAGTATGAGTGTTGGAAACTCTTCTCCAAAATTACTCACTATGTTGATTATTGTAGTAGATTGATATCTATTCCTCGCTATATATTTTATGTGTTGTTTAACGATTCGGCATAAAGAGCATTCGAGAGTACTCAAACCCCTACCCTTTACTAAAATTGAAAGATAAACTGAACAATTATGACGGTAGGTAGGCTTACTCTCATATACTAAATAGATCTAGGTCTCATTCGGCTGGTAGAGGTGGATTATTCATATCTTAAGGATTCCACAGGTTTAAGCCTTGAAGCCCTCCAAGCGGGGTAAAGAGCGAACACTAGACTCACCAGCAAGCCGAAGGCTATGGCCCCTAAGAAAACTTGGGGCGTCAAAACAGGGACTATGTTTATGCTGCCCGCTTGACCGCCTTGGTGCACGCCAAAGCCACCAACGTTGTATACTCTTATGGCTAGTTCCGCCAAGCCCAAACCAGCCCCAACACCGATTACCGAGCCTAACAACCCTATGATGGCTGCTTCACATAAGAAGACTAGAAGGACTGTGCGGTTTTTCATTCCTAAAGCCTTTAGGATGCCTATTTCCCTTGTCCGCTCCATAAGGGAAACAATCATTATGTTCATTATGCCTATTCCGGCTACGAAAAGGGATATGGCTGCGATCCCGGCTAAGAAAAGCTCTATTGTTGAAAATACGTTAGAAATAACGTTAAGAACGGCTGTTGCAGATGTTACCGTTACTTGGCCTCCGAATAGATCTCTTATCGCCTTTGTTGTGCTTTCAATAGTTGCCCTATCATCGCTTTTCAGCTTCACAATTATCATCTCACACTTATCTGTTCTGAAGAAGGCTTGAGCCGTAGATATGGGGATGTAGATACCATTGTCTGCAGGGCCGCCTAAACTGAAGCCACCTACTTCTTGAAGAACCGCTACAACATTACCAATATAGCTCTCGTTTCTGAGTGGGCGAACCGCTGTATTAGTCCACAAAATCTCAACACTGTCACCAACCCTACAACACAGTGTTCCGTTCCTCCAAGGGTCGCTTACGCGTTTTCCAACAACCACGGCGTTGCTTTCAGGGCTGAGTGGAATAAAACCATCTTCGGCTACGAATGTGCTGCTGTAAATTTCCCTGTATGTTACGAAATCAACTCCAACAATAGTGACGCGAAAGGCTTGTCCCATAGGAGTTTTTATGTAACCAATTCTCTGGATTACCGCCAAGGCGGCTGTGACGTTCTCTAATCGGCTTATTGTTTGCGTGTCGTTAACGAAAAGGCTGAAGCCAGAGTCTGCCCCGATCCCAAACCCGCCTCCTGTTGAGACGATTAGAGTATCTGTTGCGAACCCTCTTTGAAGCTGAGAGGCGATAGCTACTTGCAAGCCTTGAGTTATGGAGAGTAATGCAACTATGGCGGCTATGCCTATAACAACACCTAAGGTAGTTAAGCCAGCACGTAGTTTCCTAAGTTTTATGGCGCTAAGAGCGTAAGAAAATATGTCGTTTGGCTTCATACTCTGTTCACCGTCTCTTTCACTATTAAACCATCAAGCATATACGCTGTCCTATCCGCCTCTGCTGCCAAGCCCTGGTCGTGAGTAACCATTATTATGGTTACACCTTTTTCACGGTTCAACCTCTTTATAAGCTGAATTATCTCGTACGCATTTTTAGAGTCGATATTCCCAGTCGGCTCATCCATCAGTAGAAAACGTGGATTATTCGCCAAAGCTCTTGCTATGGCCACCCGCTGCTGTTCGCCCCCGCTTAGTTCCGCGGGCTTATGATTCATTCTCTCAGCTAATCCTACGATTTCTAACAGCTCTGCTGCTCTTCTTCGCCTCTCATCTTTACCTAAACCAGCAATAGCTAAAGGTAGTTCAACGTTCTCTAAAGCGGTGAATCTTGGAATTAGGTTGAAGAATTGAAAGACAAATCCTATTTTCCGCCTCAAATCGGCTAATTCATTCTCGTTAAGAGTTGAGACGTCAACGTTGTCGATAAGAACCTTGCCGTCGGTGGGCTTGTCTAAGGCACCTATAAGGTTCAAAAGTGTTGATTTCCCACTCCCAGATGGCCCAAGAATAGAAATGAATTCACCCTCCTCAACTTTTAGGTTTACGCCTCTTAATGCTTCAACCGGGACCTTGCCGAGCATATACGTCTTTTTAAGATTGATAGCCTCTACGACGATCGCCATAGTCAGTCGCCTACCTACTTCCTTCTACATTAAGTTTTATGATTAACAATTAGGATAGGTAACGCGAAGAGTAACAAAGATGCTCAACATAGCTCTCTTAAGAGGCGATCCTTCCTATGAAGTGATTTCTATCTTCCTTCCTAGAACTCATTTAAATAGTCCCCGCAATAATATGAGACAAAGGATAAATACGGCAGCTTCTAACACGCTTAACGTGCTTGATATCAAAGAGCTTTTTCAATACGCCCACATAGTGCGATCAAGATTCGCATCCAAGCTCTCCGAATTAACGTGGGAAGAAGTTTGCAAAAACAGAGAAGCAAGCTTCTACAGCATGAAGAACATCCTCTTACATATGATAGATAATGAGGACTGGATGATAAACTGGGTCATCAAAGGAAAACAAGACCAATATGTTCGCAAGAGTTGGGATGATTACACCTCTATGGAGCAAGTCCTTAAGCACATGAGTGAAGTTGAAACGAAGACCTACGAATACTTCAACAGTTTAAACAGCGAAGAGCTCAACAGAAAGGTAACATTGAAAATAAGGGAAAGAGAATTTATTCTCACGGTAGAAGAATGCTTGCTACAATCATTTACGGAACAACTATACCACATAGGTGAACTGATCGCCCTACTTTGGCAAATGAATATAGAGCCTCCTAATATGCAGTGGTTCTGGAACAATCCAAGAGAAGTAAGGAAATAGGCGCGGCTTTCGCGCTTATGAATTAACGTAGTAAAATAATGAGATTCATATTAGCCGAGAAGACAAGCAGCTTAGAATAGAGAAGTTTATCTCATCTAGAGTGTAGAGAGTGAATATACATCATCCAGCAAGAAGACATTACTTCTGCCAAAAGTGTTTCGGACCATAGATGCAAAGTAGAAATGTAATGGGGTGAAGCGGAGTAGAAGCTTCTTCTTTCGCGAACTCACTCATAAACATATAGGTAGAGGGTGAAAATGCGGGATTCAAAGGCTAAAGACACGCCTCAAGAAGAGATAAAATCTCGATTCTCCTAGCTGCCGCTGAGGCTAGGAGCGATAAAGTTAAACACATCCAAAAATAAACCCACCTATAGTGCGGTGGTCGTCTAGAGGCAAGGAAGCCGGAGAACTTGGTCTAGGACAGCAGCCTGCCAACGCTCAGGTGGAGCGCTGTAAACCCGGGAGACCCTCGCTAAAAGGGTCCGGGAGTTCAAATCCCGGCCACCGCACCAACAACTTAACCTTTGGATTCACCTTAGGCTTGCTATAAAGGATGGAGTTAAAGCCATTTGATCATCTCTTTGAGAGTAAGGCTATTCTCGGCTCTTCCAAATAGAGTTTACCGTACTTCTCAACAAACTCTTCTATTTTAAACTTAAGTTCTGCATTTATTCAACCACTCTTAGGTCGCTTTTCTACCAATAACATCGAAAGGAGAGCGAGGGTAAATGTGGTAAGGGTTATGGTGTATATTAGGGCTGGTGTTAGACCAAAGCGAGTGATGAATGCCCCTGCTAAAGTAGGTCCGATCGCAGAGCCTATAAGACCAAAAGTCTGGGTTAGACCAGTAACGGATGAGACGAGCTCAATGGCTACACTCTCTTGCGGAATCGTGACGAAAAAGCTCCAGAAAGTAGAGGCAAAGAAACCGAAACAAATAGTATAAGCCGCTGCGATGTAAAAAGTGTAGCTCGTTAAAAGTAGTGGGAGAGTTACAAGAGTTGTGGCGAATCCTGAGAGCATTATTAGCCTTCTTCTTCCAAATCTATCAGAAAGAGCACCAAGGACAATCGAACCGACTGCGCGTGCCAAAAAGAAAAGACCGAGCAGCAGCCCAGCACTAGCAGCATCTAATCCAATGACTGTTACAAAGAAAGTAGGAAGCCAAGCAGCAACGGCGAACATCGCTACATTTCCTAAGCATATTCCGATAGCAGAAACCGCGATGTTTCTTGTTTTTAACCAGTTGAAAAAAAGTAACGGTGGTTTTTTTGGATTAACAGTTACCATGTGTTTAAGGAATATTAGTTGAGCAGTGAGCATACAGATTATCAAGACCCCGATTACGAAGTAAGCAATTCTCCACTGATGTAAGGAGACGAAAAAACCTACTAGGATCGAGCCAATCAAACCGCCGATGTAATACATACCAGCTGCCAACCCGACAGCGAAGCCCCGGATATTTTTCAGCGCTTCACCCACCATTGTATAATACGTGGGGATTAGAATACCGCCTCCAACACCAGCCAACAACAAAAAAGCAAAGGTAGTAGAGTAGCTCGAAGAAAATGCTAAGCCGAGTACTCCTAAGCCTAGCAGAAGATAACCAATGAGGAGGATGCTTTTCTTATCGAACCTGTCGCCAAAGTACCCGGCTGGTGTGAGGAGTACAGCACTTGACCAGATCGGGGTTGAATAGAGAAGACCGGCTTCAAACTCATTTATAGATAACTCAACCATAATGTCGGGTATAGCAACCCCTAAGCTTAACCTAAACATAGAGAAAGAAAGGTAGCTCAATAGCAAGACTGTAACGGCGCTGACTTTGGCTTCTCTCATAAGAGGATACTCCTAATAGTACGGAGAATAAGGTATATCATATTCTTAAAGATGTTGGTTTTTGTGTAAAAAATAATTCTATGAAGACAGTAGACGTAAGTATGATGAGCAGCTAACCATCAGTTTATCTTACAAGCCTTTCCAAACACCACCTGCGTATGATCTGCGATTCTCATGCCCAACCGTTAAACTTAAAATCAGCCTCACGTCTTCTATTTTTCTGATGCAAGAACCCCCTACAGTAGATGTGGGAAGTCTGAATGGAGATAGGGGGTTAGTACGTGGGCCCGTAACTCAGCCAGGTAGAGTGGCCGGCTCATAACCGGTTGGTCAAGGGATCGAAGCCCTTCGGGCCCACCATCCTCCATTTGAATTCATCAGCAGGCGGCTCTATATTCTACCTTAGACATTCCTACCGCAGATAATTTGACGCTCCTTTTCAATGGCATGTGTAAACGCTTCGCTTCTTGGCTTCTTTAGCAAGCTTCAAAATCAAATCATCTATGAATTGTTCAAAAGCCTTCAGGTTGGTCAGCTTAAGAAGCTTATTCCGCTCTACGTCCTCTCTTATCTTCTCTATGAATTGATCTTTCTCGGCTTCAGGTAGGTAATCTTGTATCCTCAAAACCCTACCAAGCGCATCAACAAGCCTAAAGGTTCCATAGGATTGAGGCTCCTCCAAGCAACCTCTTGCGCTCGGTGCTGGGTACGCTGCGAGCTCGAAAAGGTAACTAGATATAGATCTTTTTCTGCGTTACTCACCTCAGAGCACCTCGCTTCCTCGACTTACGCCGTATTTGTTCAAATACGCTATCTCTTCTATTCTCTTTTTTGGGAGGCGCCTTAGGTTGCTCCTTTGGATGCCCTATTATAACTATTAATTCAGGCTCGATTCTCTCAGGTAGTTCGAGGATCCCCTTTAATGCTATTCTTGAGAACGATTTAACGACGCATGCTCCCAAACCAAGGGCGTGTGCTGCAAGAAGCGTGTTCTCAACAGCCATTGCGCAGTCAGCTATTCTAATATTAGCTTTTCCCTAGTTCGCTTCCCTCTTTTTCATAGACGTCAAGGTCTGAGCACACAACTATGGCTGCGGTGGGGCGTTGCCCAGAAAGCCGGGTGAAAAGAGCCTAACTAAGTATACGTTGATCTGTTATGATTATGAACCTCCAACCCTGAAGGTTGGAGCCTGAAGGGGCTAGTCTTGCGGCATCAAGGATCTTCCTAAACTCCTCCATAGAGATCTTTTCATGTGTAAAGCTGCGGATACTCCGCCTGCTCATTATAGCCTCAAACACATCCAAACTCTATCAGAACAAATGGAACTATCAGGAATTATTAAACACTCATTAATGAGAGGTGTGTGTATTAAAAAGGGTCCAGTTGGTGAAGGAGGAAGAAATTTTAGAAGAGTTAAGGCGCATAAGAGCGCTTTTGGAGCCTAAGCCTGCACCACCTCCACCACGAGGTTTATGGGCTGAATTCTTGGATTTCATTTCGAAGTATAAGGTTATGGGTATGGCTGTTGCCTTTATCTTAGGTGTATATCTTGGAGCGCTCGTCAAAGCTCTAGTTGACGACATAATAATGCCGATTGTACAGTCTGCTACACCAAATGTAGCTTGGGAAGCCATTGTGATTGGCCCCTTCCGAGTTGGCCACTTTTTAGGCTCAGTCATCACGTTTATCCTAATAGCATTTGTGGTCTTTCTGCTGGTGAAGGTGACTAAAAGATTCAAGATAGAGTAGAGAAGCAGCCATAATATGGATTCGATTAACTATACACTTTGATCCTTTACTTGCCTTTCCAACCCTTTGGGCCACCAGTTCCACTTCTTCGCGACTACTATTATGGCTGGGTTGAGAAAGATACGCATGAAGAATGTGTCTATGAATATTGCTAGGCTTAAGGCGAAGCCCATCTCTTTGAGTACTAGGTTGGGGCTGAGCATGAGGCTTCCTAGTGCTGAGCCTAGGATCAATCCTGCTGCTGTTAGGACTAAACCTGTCCTTTCCACTGCGTTTACCACAGCCTCTTCATCACTTAGACCCTTCATAGCCTCTTCCTTGACCCGCGTTATGAGGAAGACATCATAATCTATTCCGAGTCCCATCAGCACGGAGAAGGTGAGAAGGGGTGTTAGCCAATATATTCTTGCACCTAAGCCGTATTGGAAGACGAGCGTGAGTATAGCTATTGACCAGACTGCGCTCATGGCTGTGGTTGCTAGAAGCCTAAGCGGAAGCAATACTGAGCCTAGGGCTATGAGTAGGACTATGAAGATGCCTATGCATGCTGCTGGTATTATTCTGTAGAAGAAGTCGTGGTTTATCGTAGTAGTCAAGTCTAGGTAGAAGGCTGCACCCCCTCCTACTAAGATCTCAGCGCCACTTAACGCAGCCTCATCTTTAGCAACTTCGCTGACCTTCTCTCTAATCTTTTTGATGGTTGTGAAGGCTTCATCGGCTGTGTAGAAGCTCTTTAGGCTGGTTGTCATCACGAGGGTCTTGCCCTCCTCGTCTATGAACTGTCTGACGCTACTTCTATCAACCTTCTCTGGTGCCACATATTCGCCTCTTGGTCTAGTTGGTCCGTAAGTGTACTCTGGGTAGACGCCTTCGAGGTTGGAGATTTCGGTGTGTAGTCTGTCTAAAGCTTGGTAAAGGTCTGTTTTGACACTGTTCTCAGTAAACAGTGGTTCTCTGCTAACCACTACAATCTGTGTCTGGGAGAGCGGCGCGGCGCCGAAGGAGCTAAGTATGGCATCAACTCCACGCTTAGATTCAAATGGTGGAAGCATCTCTATGTCGCCGTATGTGATCGATATTGTTGCGATTACTGCGCATAAGGCTACTGTGGCTAGTAACCCCATTACAAGAACCCTCTTCGGCTTTGATACGCAGTAGTGTGCCATTCTTCTAAAGACGGTTAATCTAATTGCGAAGTTGGGTACGGTCCTCCTCGGCAAAAGGATCTTGTCTTTTATAATAGAGAGGGTTGGGGGGATCGTCAAGAGCGCGCATATAAGTGTTAGGAGTATGCCTAGGGCTAAGCCTATACCGATGCTTTGAAGTATGCCTATGGAGGAGAGTGCTAGACAGCTAAAGCCCACGAGAACTGTCGATGCGCTTAGAATCACCGCGCCTCCCGCGTGTATGGCTGTTCTTTTAACCGCTGTTGCGTGATCGATCTTGTTACCTCTCTCTTCGATATATCTGAAGATCATGAAGATTACGTAGTCTACTCCTGCGCCGAGTATAACTACAACTATCATACTCCTAAGCAGATAGAAATGTATGAAGCCTAATTCAGCGAGGAGAGCCAATAGACCCATCGCTGCTGCGACAGCTGAGCCTACGGTTAGTAGTGAGAGCGTTGGAACTGTTAGGGAGGCTATTAACGCTGCGCCTAATAGGAAGACTAGCAAGATAGTTACTTTATCGATCACACCTATGTCTTCAGTGTCTTGATTTCTGAGGTCGTAGGATAAGGTCATGGGTCCTGTTAAGAGGGTTGAGAAGCCACTCTGCCTCACCTCAGCAACTACTTTACGGAGCTCTTCAACTGCTGCTCTTTGCTCCACTTCAGATAGGCTGGCGTTAAACCTAACAAGAATGAGCGCGGTTTTATTATCGTCGCTCACAAGACGGGTGTAGACGTCTTTAGGTATGCTGTCTGGGAAAGCTGGCGTTGGGAACTTCGATCTAATTTCTGCGAAAACCTGTTGAGTTAGGTTCTGAGTAGCAGCATCTATAACCTCTGGTGCGGGTTCTCTGCCGAGCTCTAAGCAGATCTCGAGAAGCCCCTTTTCAAGACCTTGCTCTGCAAGAAGAGCGACTGTGAAAGCTTCTATGTCGTGCTGTGTTGCATTTGGTCCTAGGTTGATCACCCTTCTGATTACGCTTTCGCTTAGACCGGATTCTTTAGAAGCTATCGAAGCTGCTATACCATCTATTATTTGCTGCCTTGCAGCTGGTTCAGCCCATTGAGTTATGTTCATAGCCCTGTTTAATTCTGTGAATAGTTTTGATGCTTCACCTACATTTGCTGGTGTGAAGATGAGTGGTGTTACTGTGTTTATCGCTGCTTGGGCTTTTGCGTAGAGTAGTTGAGGTTTAAGTTCTGTGGCAACTATGTAGTCTTCTGTGAAGGCTGAGGACCAAGCTGTGTGGAAGGCTTTGAGGTAGGCTTCGGTAAGCGGCTTCCCCTCCTCTGGTAGCATCTTTAGTGCTGTGTTGTATGCGAGTTCGTTGAGTAGTTTTACTGGTATAGGTTGGAGGGGGTTGGTTTGGGCGATCTGCTGGGCTGCTGAGACCCAAGCTTGGAGGTAGAGGGCTGGGACCCCATACAGTAGTTGGGCTGCTTCTGTTAGTTTGTCGATTAGTGTGTAGAGTGTTTCGTGTAGGGTTTGGAGTTCGTCTGCTGCTTTGTAGAATTGTTTGTGTGCCTCTGTTAGATTAGCTTTGATTCTTTGCTCTATTTCGCGGTATGTTTCATTCATCTTAACCCAGTATCTTGCTAGGATTTCGTCGTAGATCGTGATGACGCTTACAACACCAATAAACCCTTTTAGATGCTCTTTGCCTTTAGTTTCGATGGTTCTGCTCAGCTCAGTTAAGTAGTTCCTACCCTTCTCAGAGATTATATTGCCATCCTCAGCCTTAACTACTACTATCTCTGCCTCCCCTTGATCTGAGCCGATCTTCTCAGATACAATCTGCTGCGCCCTCTTGGCCTCCAGCGTGCTCGGTATAAAGGGGTCTACGCTGTGCAGTATATGCTCCTCTAAACTGGGGAGGTTGACACCGAGAATAATTACTACGATAACCCAAAGAGCTATGAGAAACTTGCCTCTTTGAGTGGAGAGAGTTGCATATTTATCAAGCAACCCCACTCACACAACCTACCGCCCAAAAATCGAGCTTAAAAAGCTCTCTGATACTCTTAAGATAAGTTCTTCAACCACTCACGCACCTACTTTTTCGGGTGATCGCTGTGCTTTAGCGATCTCACAAATCTCCTAAACTTCACAATCTTTTCGAACAGTAACGCGGAAGCAACCGCAATTAAATGGCGGCTAAATCGAAAGTGTCAGGAGATGATTGAAGATGAGGAAAAAGATCAGTGGGAAGATGAAAGAATCGTGGAAGACGCCATAAGAATGGAGGCTATTAAAGCTGGCTTAAAGAGGGTGAGTAAAAAGGAAAAGCATATCAAGGCGCTCAGACGACATCCACCACTTACGTTGGGTTACTTCCCCGACAACTTAGCCGACTTATTGATAAATGCACTAAAATAGGTGCCTCAAGCACAAGAACAACTACAAACCTTGGCGAGATTCCATAGAATACTGAGCATCGAAGATCCAACGTTTCACAGCCTTTATCGTGCTTGGCAGATAATCCTCAGTCTTGCTCCCACATATATGCTACCCAGGGACGCCCCATCAAGGCTCGCATATCCAAACAATTTTCCAAACGCTCGCATCTCACTTAAATCAACGATCTCTACCCCCATAGTCGGAATTATCTTCTCACGCCACACCAGCAGATACAAATTATCAGAAAGCTTAAAGTAATCAGCCCTATCCGTATCAGCCAACCCCTTCTCAATTCCCGTCAAGCAGTGCCAAGTAAAGAGGTTCTCAAAGTATATGTGTTCATAGACTGCCCTAGGCCCATACTGAAATTCAACACGTTTCCCAACTAGCTCATCGGTCTTTTCGTGGCGTGGTGTTTCAGCGCTAGCTGGTCTATTTATGGACCCGTGACGGAATACCACCTTAACGTCTGTGAGTTCCTCCCCTAATCTCACGCGATCCAAAAGAGTCTTCGAAGACGGCAACGGTATCTCACCCAATATAGAAGTGAATTTATTTTTGCCAAGATCCAACACGAGGATCAAGGAGCGCCTAGGAGCAGTGTCGCTTGTAATGTCAACTAAGTATATGTTATCCCTAGCCTTAAATGCTATGTAACGTCCAGTGGATGGTCCGCCCGCTTCGGATTTTGAAAGTGTACTCCAACTGACCACCTCATTATCCTTAAAGCTGAAAGACTCAACCTCCCCACTACTATAATATAATTCCACATCCCTCCCAGCTAGATCGTTGACCTTCGGTGGAAGGTACGTTTCGCGAAAATCTTTGCCAAACTCTTCCAGCGTAAACCACGTGACACTCGACATTGACTAAATTCTTGAATCACCTACCTATAAGGATTACGATTGCTGAACATAATCTATTTTTAGGTGCATTGAAATTTATGTTTTTGCTCTCTTTAGTTAATCAAGTGTGCATTGTAGAGCTTTCTTTAGACGATTTTTTGGATACAACTCCGTTAAGTTTACTAAGAAAACTTGGATGAAAGTTTTTAAAATGTTTGATGATAAAGTCAATAAGGGATATGCAAACCATCAATTTCGGTGTAATCACTACACAACTTCCTGTACCTGATATGGTGAAAATTGGTATCGCAGCAGAGAAGTATGGCTTTGATTCTGTGTGGGTTCCCGACCACTATGTGGATATGCCCCCATCTGGAGACATGGTTGATCCTTGGGTTGTCCTCTCTGCTATCGCTTCTCACACTAAGAATATAATGCTTTCAACAGCTGCCACGGACGTTCTAAGATATCACCCATCTAAGCTGGCTCATATCGTTGCTACACTCGACCATCTTTCCCATGGAAGGGCTATGGTAGGGATAGGTGCTGGAGAAGTTATGAATGTTGTACCATTTGGCATCAAATGGGAAAAACCTAGTGAGAGGATTTTAAGGGTGCGGGAGACTATTGAGGTCCTGAGATTGCTTTGGAGCTCTTCAATAGACCGTAGGGTTAACTATAAAGGAAAATACTATATGTTGGAAAATGCGTGGCTTGATCTCTCTCCCCTGCAAAAACCTCATCCTAAAATTTTCGTAGCTGCTTTAGCATCTAAAACTTTACTAGCTGTTGCTGGAGAGGTCGGAGACGGATGGTTATCCGGATACACAACTATTGAAAAGTTTAAGGAAATGGCAAAAATCGTGAAGAGCGCCGCCTCACTCGCCAATAGAGATCCAGATTCGATTCGATTGGCGGTATGGATTCCTATTATCCTGTGTAAAGATCAAAGAACTTTAGAAATGGCTAGGAACGCAGTCGCCCCTGAAGTGCTCCTTTGTGCACGGAGGATGTTGGAAGATTACGGTGTTGAAATTCCTCATGAAATTTTTGGTAACTCCAATATACCCTATAGTCATATCATCCCCAATAAAGAGATCGCTTCTTTAGCTGCAAAATTTGCACAGAACATTCCAACTAACCTTATCGAAGAGTTTGTAGCTTGTGGTAATTATGCTAATATCATCGAGTTTTTAGATAAATATAGGAAAGCGGGGGCAACCGATATCTTACTTAGAGATATTGTTGGGTTAATAGTGAAGAAGAATGTTGATGCGGTCCGCGTAACTCTATGGGAATTCTCGAAGAAAGTAATACCACATTTCAGATGACTAAAGGCACAAAGTAGAAAGAAAACATAGGGTGCGTGTAAGCCTTTAAGTTAAATTGAATGTAAGTAGTAATGATTTTGTGTTGGTGTATGGGAAAATTTCAGGGGTTAACCTCAGAAAAACCGTGCGGAACCTTCGAAGGATGATGTTGTTAAGGAGTTTGTTGATGGTAAATTTTTGCGCTTGGATTTTATGCACTGAGCTTCCAGCAGATGTAGATCTGCTTAGCTCCAAGAACAAGTTGATAATAGCGGAAAAACCACAAAATCGCCAAAACAAAAATAAAGCGTAACTAAGCTCTAATCAAAATGTTAGAGCCCGAAATATGCTTTGGCAACATACTCATCCGCTTTCAGTTCGTCAGGAGTACCCTCTGTAAATACTCTCCCGTTTTCCATTACGTATATTCTGTTCGCATGCTCCATAGTGAATTTTACGTTTTGTTCCCCTATAATTAGAGTAACTTCTTTTTTTATGTCGCTTAAAGCTTCTGAAATTCCCTTGATAACTTTTGGTGCTAACCCTAGTGTGGGCTCATCAAGAATTAAAAGCTTTGGTCTCATCATCAAAGCTCTCCCAATCGCTAACATCTGTTGCTCTCCGCCACTCAAAGTTTTTGCTTTTTGTTTTGCGCGCTCCTTAAGTATTGGAAAGATTTCATACACTTTATCAAGTGTTTCTTCGGCGGCATCGATGTTATTGTAAGCTCCGATCAATAGATTTTCTTTTACACTCATGAAAGGAAATATCTTCCTTCCTTCGGGCACGTAACAAATGCCCTTCTTAACTATGTCCATAGTAGAGAGAGCACTAAGGTCCACACCGTTAAAGATAATCTTGCCTTGCCATTCTACCATTTTGAGAATTGACTTGAATAATGTTGACTTTCCAGCTCCATTTGGGCCAATCACCCCCACGGGTTCACCTTGGTGAACTTTCATTGAAATTCCAAAAAGAACCTCAGCCTTGCCATAGAAGGCGTGAAGATCTTTAATTTCTAGCATGTTTTATCAGCCCATATATGCCTTTATTACTCTTAAGTCATTAATTATCTCTTTAAAAGTGCCTTCAGCAATCTTTTTGCCACCATGAATCACTATCACCCTATCCACTATTTTGCTTATCGCCCGAAGGTTATGGTCGACGACGAGAAATGTTATTTTATCGTTCAATTTTTTTATAGTCATGCATAACGAATTAACTTCGTCGGAAGTCAACCCTGCGAATACCTCATCCACTAAAATTAACTCTGGGTTTGTGGCTAAGGCTTTTGCAAGCTCAAGACGGTGGAGTTGTCCTATAGTTAATTGGTTAGGCATTTTATCAAGATGTTCCCAAAGACCCGTATCCTTTGCTATTTGCGCAATATCATATTTTCTTCTGCGAAATATTGCTCCCAACGTGTCTGGAATCATACCTATCTCAATGTTTTCCTTGACAGTCAAATTAGCAAAAAACCTGGGTATTTGTGATGTTGCAACCATCCCCAGCTTTACTATTTCATGTGTCTTGAGGTTGGTAATTTCTTTTCCCTTAAAGTATACTTTACCAGCATCCTTTTTCAATTTCCCCATAATAAGATTAAAGACTGTGGTTTTGCCAGCACCGTTTGGACCTATCAGACCTACGATCTCTCCTTTTTTAACAAGAAAACTAAAGTCGTCAACAGCTATAATTCCGCCAAAACGTTTTTGAAGAGAAGTCACTTCCAACATAGTATTTTTCATCTCAACTTCTCAGGTGCAAGACTTGTCGAGTTCGCTGAATGCATAATCTAAAGCATCTATGCATTTGTCGATTTCTTCTTCGGTTATTGTCAATGCTGGCCCAAGTCTTAAGCAGTTAGGGGCAAATCCACCTACCAGTACACCTTTTTCTAACGCTTTTGCTTGAACAATATTTACCGCCCACTTGCTAATATCACCTGTGCCCTTCGTGAAACGGTCTTCAGGGAAGAACGGCTCCTTTGTCTTCTTGTTTTTGACAAGCTCTACCCCCCAGAAAAGCCCCATACCTGAGACTTCTCCTACACACTCGTGCTTGGGCTCCAGTTCTTTCAGCCGCGCTCCAAGATAATCGCCCAGCTTAGCCGCTCTTTCTACGAGCTTTTCTTCAAGCATGAATTTTATATTCGCAACCACAGCAGCCATTACTACAGGGTGCGCAGCATAAGTGTTAGCATGCCACCATCGATACTTATCAAAGAAATCCGCAATCTTTTTGCTTACTACGACACCTGCTGCTGGAAGCTGAGAACTGACTATACCTTTGCCCATTGTCATGATGTCCGGGGTTACGCCATAGTGTTGGTAGCAGAACCATTTACCTGTTCTTCCAAAACCAGTCATTACTTCATCATCAACCCAGAGAATTCCGTTCTTTTGGGTCAACTCTCTAAGCTCTTTTATCCATTCTACCGGAGATACTACTAATCCTCCCCCACTGATAATTTCTGTGATTACTGCAGCTACGTTTTGCGGACCTAAGTTGAGTATTTGATGCCACAATTCATTTAAGCAAGCACGTCTGCCTTCTACCGTACAGTATTTGGGTCCTTCATAGCCGTAGGGACATCTGTAACAGTGTGGTGCTGGTGCAACGACAAAGAACCCTCCGTGTTGAAAGTTAGGCACTTCTCTATACTCGTCGTCTGTGGGAGACGCTATGGATCCACGCCACCACCTTAAACCGCAGCACGAACCAGCGCCAGTAGTCCAGCCGTGATAGGCAAATTGTCTGGCAATTATATAGGGTCTGTTAGTATAGAGCCTAGCCAATATGAACGCTTCTTCGTTCGCTTCGCTACCCGAATTGACAAACCTCACTCTACCCGCCCAATTGTCAGAGCCAAGCAAGTCTTCAATAATTAACTTAGCAGCCTCGGACTTGTATGGCGTTTGCATGAACTCCCAAACATAACCGTAATTATCCAAGGCTTTCTTTATAGCTTCTATAACTTGTGGTTGTCTTTGTCCGATATTAACCGATATCAAGCCCGACAGGAAGTCAAGGATCTTTGTTCCGTCAGGTGTAATTAAATAGTTGCCCTCAACTTTTGAGATGGGGAATGGAGTAAATTCGTTTAACGCTTGCTTTATCCTGAGATAATACCTTCGATCCCACTCAACCACTTTTTCCCAATTCAATTGGATTCACCTTTTGCAAGATGACTTGCTTGTTGCTGTTTTAATAATTTTTCGCTAGCGAAGAAATGGTGTATGGTTGCTGTGGATGGGACGAGATTAAGCTCAACCCCTAGATCCACGTACTCTTCGGCCCTAGGGGCTATATTGGGAGGTGGTTCAGAACGCTGAAGGTGAGGAAGCGTGTCAGAGAAAACACTCAACCAATGAAAGGCGAAACGATGTAGGTGAAAGTAGAAAAGTAGATAAGAAAGGAAGCTCATCGAGCGAGCAACACAACCCTACCCAACATCATTTTTGGAAATATTTAAGTAGAACCTTTTCTTATCTACTTGGTCGGTGGTTTACTAATTGAATATTAGCCGTACAAACGTTAGCGGAATAGGTAAATTTTATGTAGTATTACTGTTAGTAATTATTTGTGTCGCAGCTGTTGGTGGAGCTGCTTATTATTTCTCTACAAAAGAAGAAGTAGTTCAATTACAACCCATAGTGGTGGGTTTCATTGGAGACTTGGAGACTGAACATGGAAAAGGTTCGCTGAGAGGAGTTGAGATTGCTGTCGAAGAATTCAATGAGAAAGGAGGGGTTTTGGGAGGACGTCCACTTAAACTTGTAACAGCAGACGCGAAAGAGGACGTTCACGAAGGAATAAAAGCTTTTGAGTATTTGGTTACTGTCGAGAAAGCGGATCTTATCATCGACGGTTGTATGGATGATGTTACTCTTGGATTTCTGCCTCGAGTAGCTGAATATCAAGTTCCAACATTAAGTACCTGGACTTCTGCGATTGTGGCGATTGAGAAGGTCAGAGAAGAACCAGAGAAGTATAAATCTTATTTCATGTTGAACTTGAATGATTACTACATTGGTGATCAAATGATGCGATACATACGTGACGTATTCGTCAAAGAGATGGGGTGGAAAACTTGTGTGATTTTGAACGAAGACACCTCCTTTGGGAACGCTGTCGCTGACTTTGTGGAGGCGACGATAACTGAAATGACAGGGATCAAAGTCATTGATAGAATAATATATGATATTCGCACCGAGGACTTTAGTCCGATATTTAGCAAAATTGAAGCGTCTGGTGCAGATTTTGTATGGCAAATAAGCGCAGCTAATCCTGTTCCGATTACCGTGCAATATGTTAAAAGACAGGTGTCGGTTCCATTCGTAGGGATAACGGCTGCTGCAGAGGCGCCGGAGTTTTGGAGCGACACGGGAGGTATGGTTGGAGGGGTCTCTTGCATTACCTGTGGTTTAACTTTTGCATCGAAAGTTGATCCAGAGAACCAAAAATTCTATGAAAAATATGTAGCAAAATACACTACCCGCCCGAGTAAACCTCTATTTAATTCCTATCACGCCTATTGGGGTTTGAAGATGATGATAGAGGCGGCTGAGCGTGCTGGAGGATTTAAACCATTGGATGCTTGGGTAAAGCAAATGGAAGAAATTACACTCGTATTTGAAAAAGATGGTAAACCATACATCGTCGTTGATTTCTGGGGAATAGGAGAGGTTGATCCTTATTTTGGGCTGTCGTTCCCACACGCAGCGAAATATGATGTTGAAGATGAAGGTGAAGAAATAGTGCAAGGACTTATTGGTACCGCGATCCAATGGCACGCTGATGGAACGGCTGTATGCACTTGGCCACCTAGGTTTGCTACTGGAAAGTTCTCTTTACCTCCTTGGATATCTAGATAGCATAAGACGCCCAAGCTAAGTTTACGCGAAGTGATATCGTTATGCTAGATCAACTAGTGATGTTCGGCCTCACTTTAAGCGCCCTATACTCCTTAGCCGCTATCGGTTTCACCCTAATATTCGGCGTCGGAAGAATTTCTAACCTATCCCACGGAACTTTTTTAATGCTTGCAGGTTACGCTTTTTACATCTTACATCAAGTCGCAGGTATTTCCCTTTGGCTTAGTTTTTTATTAGCAGTATTAACCTGTGTAGTTTACAGCGTTATGGTATTTAAAGGAATTGTGGAAAAAATTATGGGAAATCCTATGAAAGAGATATTCTCAACTCTAATCCTCGCTATAATAGTAGAACAGGCAATTACTTTAACGTGCGGCGATTATCCATTAAATGTTTATCCTATAGTTCAAGGGGTTT
>CAYQXI010000015.1:0-4793 GCA_964421575.1 uncultured Nitrosopumilales archaeon | reverse complement strand
AGACTTCTTCTCTCTTGTGGATAGTGTAAGCGAGGCTGCGGCAAACATCCAGATGATTAACGAGGGGCTGAAGGCTTCGTTACTCAACAGCATCAAAACAATCTTTGACACAATCTCTTCAGCAGCCATCAACGTGATCGGTCTGATACTCAACACACTCACACCATCCTTATCCGCTTTAGCTGAAGCTACATCGAATACATTCAAAAAGATAGCAGAAGCTGTGTTAAGCAGCTTGGAGAGCCTCAAGCAAGGCGCATCGGAAGCTTTTAGAGCGATTATGGAGAATCTTTTCTCGCTCTCAGCATCTTGGGCTCAGACGGTAGAATGGATGGTAGAAAGAAGCAAGGGGATACTAAATTCAATCAACCAGATCCAACTATACCTAACTTCGCTAAGAAGCGTTGCTGGTGAAGTTTGGTCCGCGATTTCAGCATCTATGTGGAGGTTTTATACAAATGCTTTGACCCCAATTCAAAACGCGGTATGGGGCTTCGTTAACTCTGTTGTAGCGGCATTCAACTGGCTCTGGAATGTTTTAGCGAGGAGGAGCATCTGGCCCGATATGTGGGCTGAGATGCTGAGCCAAGCAAAGAGCGGTTTGACTGCTATCGAGAGGACCGTTGAGCCAGCCCTTCTGGATCTAGCTCACATGTTTGCTGCATTAAGCACCGTTAACATAGGATCTATCAACATAACAACCCACGCTCTCTCGTCAAGCATCGATATTAGGAGATTGGCCGAGCAGGTCGGGTATGAAGTAGCAAGGCAGCTGAGCCTTAGGAATAGGATCTGAGGTCTGTTGCTTAGATGCTTTACGCAAGGGTTGAGATAACCGATTTGAATAACATCACGCGTGTAGTTGGGAGCGAAAACCGAGGCTTTGAACTGAGGCTGCACGATGGTAGCGCAAGCACCTTCAGACTAATAGTCAACGACCCAACAGGATCCTACAGGGAAGCCTACGGGATAGGCTCTATTGTAAACGTCTTCTGCGACTCTACGAACCCACCTCAGCAGCACGTGTATCAAGGGCAGGTTGAGGATGTTAGTGTGAGGTTTGAGGGAGGGCGTAGACTACTCGTTATTGACGCTGTGGAGTATGCATATACGGTGATCTTGAATAGGTACGTTGTTGAAACGTATCAAGATAAGAGCATCGATTATATCTTGAGAGATTTGTTCGCCAAGTACGCACCCGAAGTCGACACACGTAACGTGCAGCCCCCAGAGATGAGTGGCGGAAGCCTCGTCTTCAACTATGTGACGCTGAAAGAGTGTTTAGACCAGCTCGCCGAGCTCGCTCACTGCCACTACCTCTTCTCCCCAGACCTCGAACTCTACTTCTATCCTAAAGGCTCTAGGCGCTCCGGGTTCACGTTGACCTCAGATAACATTCTTCAGCCGATAGAGGTGCGGGAGAGCATACGTGACGTACGAAACGTGGTTTATGTGATAGGCGGTTATGAGTTGAGGGTTGATCAGAGCCAAACTACGATAGGGGGTTACGTAACCCTAAACGAATACCATTACGCAACGAGATTCACACCAACACACGATAATCTACGCATGCTAACCCTCTACTTGGAGAAGCAGGGTGAACCAGATGAGAATATCAGCGGTCAGATCGTAGAAGACTCAGATGGAGCTCCGAAGGGTCGAAGAATAGACTACTTCACAATTACGCCCCGTGATGTAGGCAAGGAGGGCTCAGCTGGCTGGGTCTCTGTCCCCCTGCAAGCCGATGTCGAGCCTGGTAAGCCTTATTGGATAACCCTCTCAAAGAGCGGGACTCAAACAGATACTTATCGTTGGTACCACGATGCCTCAAACCAAGGGATACACGCATACTCATCTAATGGAGAGGAGTGGATTGTAGTCGATTCCAGCTGGGCGCCTGCGTTCAAGCAGTTCTGCGGCGTCCCAGTCTTGGCCCAAGCCGTTAACGAGAACAGCATCAAAAAATATGGGAGGAGAGAAATGGTGTACGTCAACACAAGCATCATCGACAGATCTACCGTCAAAGCGTTGGCGTTGAACCTTCTTGCTGCATCTGCTGAGAAGAGGGTCAGCGTCGAGAGCCTCGTAGTAAGGGGTCTATATAGGTTGCCGCAGGTGGGTGAGAGTGTCAGGGTTATGCTCCCTGAGATTGGGGTGGATAAGGAGTTCAAGATCAAAAGCGTGGTTGTAGAGTTCGGTGCTGGTGTGCCATCTTTAGAGGATTTGAAGCTGGAGTTGGAGGATCTTGCCTGAAAACCTTAGTGATATTATAGATAGGTTAAAGCGGAGCCTGAGAGACCAGCAAGTCAAAAGTAGTGATATACGCGGGAGCAGGTTAAATCCGATTTCAACATTCTTCGAGAAGACTTTACTAAAGGAAGTGGTTGAAGTTGATAGATTCAGAAGCAGATTCTACGAGGGAGCTCAGATCTTAACGAAAGATAGTAGTGAGATACAGATCAAAGGAGCCTTCTTGCTCGACTCGGCTAAGGTTGGCTTTTCTGTTTGCGGTTAAGGTGATAAGTCTTGAAAGGAGATATATCATTAAGTGGAAAGGTTCGCATAACCGTGTACCGCAATGTGAAAGGCAGACTGGAGCCTGTGGAGAAGCATGTAGTCACCAATCTGGTGGTGACAGCCGGTAAGAGCTACATCTGCGACCTATTGATCGGCGCAGCCACAGAGGGCTTTGCGTACTGTGGTGTGGGTGCTTCCAGTCAGACACCATCGCCTTCTGATACAGATTTAGTGTCGCCGATAGGCCCACGGAAGCAGGTGACAGACCGGTTTAGAGTAGGGTGCACAGCAACCTTCTCAACATTCTTCAGCAGCCAAGACAACAACGGCACTTGGTGCGAAGCCGGCTTATTCACGAGCGAAAGCGGTGGCGTAATGCTCTCACGCGCAGTATTCCCAACACCTCTGATCAAAGATGAGACAAAGACCGTAACTCTAGACTGGGATATCGAAGTGAGTTAGATGGAGATACCTGAAGTGCTCACCAAGCTCGGACACGCTTTATTCGGCTTCACATCCACCCTATCGGTCATAGTGAACCCCATACTGCCACCTACGTCGGCTGCGCTATTCGTGGTTTATGAGTTGGATGAGGAGTGGTGTTTGAGTGATGAGGCGTATGAGGAGATCAGGGAGTATATGTATGGTGCTGCGGCTGCTCTGCTGCTTCTCTTGTTGAGAGGTGCAGTGGTTTGGTTGTGAGGAGATACGGTTTCTGGAAGGAGGTTCAGAACCTAACCCTGTATAGGAACCCAGATCCGTCTAAAGGAAGATGGACTAGATTGGTGCTTCCAGCGGATCACGCTAACAAGAGGCTTGCTGGTTGGAATCAGAAGCACGCTAAGGATCAGTCATATACGCAGTTTGGCTGCAACCCTTGGGGCTGTAGCGACTTCGGAGACGGGGATGCTTTCCTATATGGTGTTGGCTATGTTGAGGCTCTTGACTCTGATGTGGTGCTTCATCCATCCGGAGACTATAATAGCGAAGATGTTTTTCTTTGGGACAGCTGGGTCAAATCTCCTCTATGTGGCTGGAGCCACGATAAAGCCAACCAGAAGTTCAGCTTCGAATTCTACTTGGATAACGAGTTGGAGGAGTATCAGCCTATAGTGATCTACGATGACGATGAAGCCATGTGGGTGCCTTATCAAGATGGTGTAGGCTCATTCAGCATCACCTTGAGCGAGGAAACGTCTACTGTGAAGAGGGGTTCGAGCAGCCTCAAAGCAGTTGTTGGAGGCGGATCCTACGCTGATGTTGGTGCTTCAGCAACATTCTCACCGGCATTAGATTGGAGTGGGAAGGATTTCCTCTGCCTGTGGATCTACGGGATGAATAGTGGAGGGGTTTGGAGGGTTAGGGCGAGCGATGGAGCGAACTGGTTCAGATGGGACTTCTCAGACGACTTCAGCGGTTGGAGGAGAGTGATTCTACCGCTACGCTCACCCTCGGCATCAAGCGGCTCACTCAACCTAGCGGCCATATCCAGTATGCAGGTGTATATTTCAGCAGCATCATCTGGCACCTGGTATCTTGACAGAGTCGTTGTAGATGAACTACGTCTAGTTAGATGCGAGGTTAGGGTCCCAAATGAAATTAAATCCGTAGATGCCTACAGCTGGGATGGCTCCCAATACCAGAGGTTTCTTGAGGCTGGGCTACCCTCCTCAAATAAGCTATTCTACCTAAGCGGGTTAAAGCTCTCAGATGTTAGAGGAGACGGCTCAGGCTTAGGCTCAACATATCTTGGCTCAAGAGCAGAGCAGGTGAAGTATCAGAGCGCATTATTCTTCGATGGCGTCGACGACTATGTGACGATACCCCACACCGACCCCCTCTACTTCGAGGGGAGAAGCCAGATTACTATCGCGCTGTGGATAAGAACAGACCCCGGTGCCTCAAACAACGATAGCTGGGTGAACTGCGACCACGCGAGCACCCCACACATCCTATTCGGCGGCAACGGTAGGTCTGGTGTGATCTTCGACCTCTACGACCAAAGCAACAACCGACATAGGCTATCTTATGGGGCTGGTGTCGACGGCCTCTGGCACTTTTGGGCAGCGACCTACGACGGGCATTTTATGCGGATCTATAGGGATGGTGTCGAGGTCGCTAGGAGCCCAGACGAAGAAGCCTTCACCATACGCTCACCGAGCCAGGCGAAGCCTTGGCACGTAGCGAAAAACCCGTGGGGCGGGCACACAAGAGGCTTGATCAGAGATGTCAGAATCTACACACGAGCTCTAACCGACTCCGAGGTCCAGCAGCCG
>CAYQXI010000014.1:0-9699 GCA_964421575.1 uncultured Nitrosopumilales archaeon | reverse complement strand
TAAAGGCTACATGATGGAAGAAAAAGAAAAGAAAGATAACTTGAAGGCGTGGACTTTAACAATCAAAGGGGAAAGATTCGTTGAAAACGAACTCGGAACAAAATGAAGCGTTCATATTAGAGATACCGCCAGAATTCTCTGGACTCATCCATAAATATCACGATCGCTTTTTAGCAGACGGTTCCCTGGCTGACTTAGATGTCGTTTTGTTATCGTTGTATCTCATTGAATGGAAGAATAAGAAAACTGGTGTACAGTATAGTGATGCTAAGAAACTCTTTGTTCTATTGGGCAGAAAGGAAAAGAATTTTAAAGTTAATGTTTACTTGGCTAAAAAGAAGAACCTTATCGAAATTAATGACGAAATGCTAACCCCCACAAGCGGGGGATTGAAAAGAATCGAAAAATTGCTAGAGCAGATTGGAAAGACGCCAGTCTACGTGATAAAATCGGGTCAAAGTTTCACTGGTACAATGTCATTTGAACAGCTTCTCTCTACCGGGATTGATAGCGACGAGCTTCTGTTGTGCGACCCACACATTTCAGCTTCGACTCTATTTCCGCTTGCTGCGTTAAAAGGAAAAGTCAAGTCGATTAAGATTCTTACATCAAACATCTATGATGAAAGCAAGTTTGAAGAATATAGAAAGAAGATGCAAAAAGAAACTGGGATCACTGTTGATGTGAGACTTAACAAAAAGATCCATGACAGATACTTAATTTCTGGTGATAGGTGCTGGACGATAGGCACCAGCATTAAAGATCTCGGTAACAAAGACACCGTGATAAAAGAAATAAGCGAGGTTACCAATTCTATGAAAGAACTTTTCATCGAAAGGTGGAATGAATCACAAGAACTAAAGTAGAAGAAAGTCACTCTAGAATTTAAAAATCGGCTTACAGAAAAACGCTTCTCTAGTATTTAGATTAAATGAAGCGAAGTATAGCCAAAAAGTGGGTAAGGTGGTAGCCCGGGGCAGATTCGAACTGCCGTCACCGGCTAACCCCTCTCTCTGTACCCAGATTGGGATCCAGAGGCCGGTATCCCTAGCCCCTTTTTTCTGGGGTTGGCCGCTAGACGACCGGGCTGCCTTCTTATAGTTGGTTGGGCTGGGTTTTTGACCTTTTCCTCGCTTTGATTCGTAGAGATTTAGGGGGTGCTGCGCTTACATTCGCTCAACTGTGGGTAGGCCAAGTAGCTCCATCGTTTTACCTAGAACCGCTTTGAATGTTGTTACCAGCATAAGCCGACTAGCTCTAACTTCTTCGTCAGTGCAGCTCAAGACTGGGGCGCTCTCATAGAAGTTGTTGAATAGTGTTGATAGTTCTATTGCATAGCGAGCTAGGGTCTTAGGCGAGAGGGTCTTTACAGCCTCTTCAACTACTAGGTCGAACTTTGAGAGCTCTTTGAGCAGTCTCTTCTCCGATTGCTGCGTGATAGTTGGCTTAGGGGTTTGGTGTTTTATGCCCTCTGCAGAAGCTTTCTCAAGTATTCGGCTAGCTCTGACGTGGGAGTAAAGTATGTATGGTCCTGTATCTCCTTCCAGCCTCAGCGCTTTGTTTAGGTCGAAGACGACTATCTTATCCAGATCCTGTTTGAGTAGGTCGAATCTGAGGGCTGCTACTGCTATACTCTCCGAAACCCTCTCACACCACTCCACACTCTCACCGGGGTTTCGCTTTATTGTCTCTTCTATCGCCTTCTTCTTAAGAGCATCCAACACGTCATCAGCATTCAAGTAGATTCCTTTTCTCCCAGACATGTGGAGTAGCCGCTCTTCTTCTGTGAAGCCCATTTCCTTCGCTGTTTGAGGCGATAGGGAGACTACAGCATAGCCTAGGTGCACATACCGCTCCTCTACACTCTGACCTGCGATCTGCTTCAGTATAGATTTGATGATCCTCTGAAGCCTACTCTGCCTCACATCTATAACTACGATACTCTTCTCTGCACCATAGAAATCTTGCTTCTTACACCCTCGATCCAAGTCTGTAGCCCAGAGGGTTGTGCCATCGGGCTGCCTCGCATACTCGACGTAGAGGAAGGGGTCTTCGACTAGGCCGAGCTTCCAAGCGGCATACGGTATATCTTTCGCGACATAGGTCGCTGTACCGTCAGCCCTAACCAGAACCTTCTCTTCGCCCTCTTCCTCACCCTCCACCTCAACTATCCAACATCCCTTAAGCCTACCCTCTTCAACGAACTTGACTATACCTCTACCCTTCAACTCCTCGAATAACCTCTCCCAAAGCTTTGAGTGGATTATGTGTGATTCGAAGTTGAGGCAGTCGTATCTTGCTCCGAACCTCCAGCAGGTCTTCAGCTGCTCCCCCAGAATCCGGGTAGTAATCTTCTTTGCTAGATGTGTTACTTCGCTGCTAGGGTCCTCTAGTTCTCTCATAACTTGCTTCTGCTTCTCTATAAGTGCTGGGTTCTGCTCATACATCTCGTTTACTTTTACGTAGACGGTGTCGCCGCAGTAGTGATCGAACTTCTCTCCAGAGGGTGCCTCTGGTTGGAAGTTGCAGAATAGGAAGCCGACGATCACATCCGCTACTTGAGCGCCTGAGTCGTCAATATAGTTCAGAACCTTAACATCGTAGCCGCTGTGTTTGAGCAGCCGGTAGATCACATCTCCTATAGCCACGTTTCTTAGATGACCTATGTGCAGCGCCTTGTTTGGGTTGACGCTCGTGTGTTCAACCGTAACCTTAACACCCCTGCCTATATTAATCGGCTTAACCTCCTCGCTGCTTCTTAGATTTGGTAGGAGCTTTTCGGCTAAGAGGTTGTAGTTCAGTTTGAAGTTGATGTAGCCAGGAGGGTCTGCTGTTACACTCTCTATTAGGCTGTCTCGGCTGAGTTCTATCTCTGAAGCTATCTTCTGCGCTAACTCTAGGGGCGGTCTTTTTAGCTGTTTGGCTAGGATGAAGGCTGTGTTGGCTGCGAGGTCTCCAAACCCTTCTTCGGGTGGTTCGCTGATGTTAAACTCTACCGTAGGGTAGTTTAGTCTCTTCAGCGCTTCTTCTACAGCGCTCTTAGCCTGCTCCTTGAACTCTCGGAAGCTCAACCTTGGTTGAACCTATCTATCCTCGCTTTAAAGAACTCTTCTACAACGTGGTTGAGGGCTTCTACCAACCCTTCGCCTTCTCCGCTTTCTGTAACGTGTTTGGCTGCGAGCTTCGCTTCTGGGGGCGCGTTGGCTAGGGCTATGCTGTAGCCGCATAGCTTGAACATAGGTATGTCTGTTTCGCTGTCCCCTATCGCTACGGTGTCCTCTGGGTCTATGGATAGGTGCTTTAACGCTAGTGCTAAGCCGGTTGCTTTGCTTATGTTTCTTTGGTTTATATGGTAAGCGTACTTTGAGTCGTTCAGCTCCACTGGTAGGTTATGTTGCTCTATCACTCTTCTCCCGGCTTCGATGTCAAAGTTCCTCTCCAGCACCACATCCGTGAACCTCGGGAAGACGGGTTTGATCTTCACACCCTCTATGCTCCTAGCGAGGATCTCATACGCCTCTAGGCAGATGGCTCTATCCGCTAATAGCGCCATCGTGGTCGGGGAGATCGCTACTACACCCCCGTTTTCACCAACGATAACTCTGGTGGTGCCTAGGTAGATCGCTAAGGCAAAGAGCTCAAAGGGAGTTCTGCCGCTCGTTAAGATCACGCGCAGACCAAACTTTTCCATCCACCTCAGCGCGAAAACAGCCTCAAGATTAACAACACCACCATCTTCAGTAATCGTGCCGTCTACATCAACAGCGAAGGCCTTCGGATTCAACTCTTCTATCTCGGTAAAAGATGATGGTATATCATCTTTTTGATAAGGTTATAACATAGGCATCAATATTGGATAAAGGCTGGGCCCGTGGCCTAGTAAGTTGAGCCTAGAGTGGACTAAGGCGCTGGCCTCCGGATCAAAGAGGGGTGAGCCGGAGATCCGGGGTTCGAATCCCCGCGGGCCCGCATCTAACTGGGTTAGTGTTGGTCTCTGCTTATGTGCCTTTTAGTCTCCTTGTTTTGTTGAAGATTCGGGAGATGTAGATTTTGCTTGTTGCTGAAGTTTCCTTTGTAGCTTGTTTAATCCTCTGCTTTTCTGATTTTGCAGAGCATCCCCCTCATCACGTTTGTTCCGACTATGGGTTCATAGCCGTAAGGGGGCTTCAATGGGATTAACACGTTGATGTTTGGCTCAAAGGCTCTCTTTTCAAAGGTTTCGCCTTCCGGATACCACCATAAAGCTTGTGCTGAGACGACCTGTGGGTGGATGCCACGTGTGAGAGCTGCCTTCATCTTCACCTTCTCGCTGCTCAGTGGAGTTTCTATATAGACCCAGTCTCCGTCCTTGATGCCGAGCTTCGCCGCAGTTTCTGGGTGTATCTCTACCAGAGGGTGTGGTAGGAGCTCTCGTAGATGTGGGATGTTGTGTCCCATGGTCTGGTAGGAGGATATGTGTCTAGCTCCAGTTATTAGGATGAGTGGATACTCCTTTGCCAGATCTGGTGTGGAGTAGGGGCTTTCCGGTGGTTCAACGTAGTTCGGCAGTGGATCATGCCCGAATCTTTCAAGCAAGGTTGAATACAACTCGCATTTGCCTGTGGGTGTCTTGAAGCCGGGTTTGCCATCATCTCTAAACAATCCTTTTTCGTATCTTCTTTCAACAGCATCGGAGAATATGTATCCTTTTTTCTTAAATTCATCGAAGGTTAGGCCTAATTCTTTCAACCTATAGTCTAGAAATTCTCGGTATGTGGTTACCGGGAAGGGCATCCTGAGCCCCATCCTTCTTATAAGCTCAAAAAGGACTTCGTTGTCGTCTCTGCATTCACCAACAGGCTCTATGGCCTTTTGGCGGGCGGCGATGAAGTTTGTATAGGTGAAGGCATCACATATATCATCACACTCCAAGTATGTTGCTGATGGTAGGACGTAATCTGCGAGCTCGGCTGAGGGCGTCATGAAGAAGTCCATTACAACAAGTAGGTCCAGGTTTTTTAGTGCTTTGACGACTTTTTTGCTGTCTTCGAAGCTTACTACTAGGTTAGAGGTTAAGATTAGTGCTTTGATTGGGTATGGTTTGCCTGTTAGCATGGCTTCAAGGACGCTTGGGGGGTGTGTAAGGCATCTGAATGAGTTTGGTCCGGAGAGGAGGGGGTAGGTGCTGGCGCCTATAGTTCTTTTCTCGATCTCTTTATTTAGGCGGAGCCGCTTCTTTATGTTCATGTAGGTTAGTTTTAGTGGGTAGTTTGGGATTTCGGCTCCTCCTTTTATGTCGAGGTTGCCTGTTATTGCTACGAGGATTGATAGGGCTCTGCTTGCTTGTACAGAGTTGTAGCTCATTGAGACTCCGAGGTGGGATTGGAGTGATGCTGGTTTTGAGGTCGCGTAGAGTTCGGCTGCGCTGATTATGTCTTCCTTAGGTACCCAGGTGATTTTTTCAACCTTTTCAGGGGTGTATTCCTTTACCCTTTCAGCCAGTTTATCGAATCCATAGCACCAGTTGTTTACGAAGTCGGTGTCGTAGAGCCCCCTGTTTATTATAACGTTGAGCATCCCGAGGGCTAATGCTCCGTCTGTGCCAGGTCGTACTTGTAGCCAGAGATCAGCAATAGATGCTAGTTCTGTGAGGCGTGGGTCTACGACGATGAGTTTTGAGCCTTTTCTTTTAGCTTCGATGATCTTTCTGCCTAGTGGGGGGTAGGTGTGTAGTGGGTTGAATCCCCAGAGGACTATGCATTTACTCTTTTTGTAATCTGGGACGCCTAGTTCGCAGGTGTAGATTTCTCCGCAGGTGAGTAGGTCTGCTATTAGGTGTGGTGTGTAGCAGTAGTGGCAGTTTCCGATCAGCTGGTTGGGTGAGCCTAGGGCTGCTAAGAGTATGCTTAGCCCGATTGCTACTCGTTTTGGGTAGGTTCCGTATGAGATCGCTATGGCTTCGGGGCCGTATTGGTCTCTTATCCTTAAGAGCTCGCTGCTTATTTCGCTTAGTGCTTCTTCCCACGTAATCTGCTTCCATTCACCGGCTCCTTTGGCCCCGACTCTCTTAAGGGGGTGCTTAAGTCGGTCTGGGTGATATTGTAGTTGCAGAAATGATAGCCCTTTTGGGCACATATATCCGGTGTTTAAGGGGTGGTTTGGGTCTCCTTCTATCTTAACCGCCTTTCCATCTTCAACGTGAACTAATGCGCCGCACTCGCACATGCAGCCTCCACATACGGTTCTTATAATCTGTTTCAAGGAAACACCAAGCAGATGTGGGGGGACGAATCTTGAGTTATATGTTTTGCTACGCTAGGGGGTTTGTGTTATCTGCCTTTTAGCATGGGTTCGTTTGAGAGCAAGTTGTAGAGGGTGTCTAGTTTTATTTTGAGGTTGAGGGCTTCGCTTATCGCTTCATCGATAACTCTTCTAGCGTCTGGGTTGGCGAATTCTTCTGGTAGGGGTTTTAGCTGTAGGTTGCGGATCTTCTTATCAAAGAGGTTCAGAAGGTATTCTCTATCTTTGCTTTTTAGCATGTTGACGTTGAGTATAGGCATCTCTGAAAGCAGTTCTTTCTTAAATTTCACCCAAGGGCCTCTGGTCACCTCTGCTATTGAGAGTAGAAGGAGGATACCGAATGTCGAGTTAAACCACACAGCAAGAATCTTGGCTATCTCGTCATCTACTTTGATGGGCCACCAGACGTTTGATAAGACCTCTTCACTGAGGTGTATTGCTAGTGCGGTGTAGGTGCTCAGCCAGCCCCTTTCAACTACTAGAAGTTTTCCACGTTTCTTCCATAGGTTTCGTGCTTGCTCAGCGTTCTTTGGCTCTAGGGATGCGTTTGGTTTCTGAGAGATCGTTTTGATGGTGCTTGAGTCGTAGCCCCAGAACGCTTTATAGAGCGAGCGGGTTATTGGTTTATTTACTGTGAAGGCTGAGTGTATCTGACGCACATCTGGTCCTATTTCTGCTCCTAAATTGGGTAGGGTGGTTAGGGGGATCTTCTTGGTGACGATGCCTTCATCGGGTAGGTAGATAAGCCCTCTTCTCAGTAGGAGTATCGTTCTATTAAGCTCCATCTGTGAAAGTATATTATAAACCCCGAAGTTCGCTTCAGTAAGTTTGGCTGAGTAGGCTTCACCAACCTTCCTCCCCTGAAGCTTAAGATGATACGGAGAGACGTTGGTGTTCTCTATATCATACAGTCTGGCACTATCATAGAGCTCCCTCAACTGTTTGCCTACAAATATCGACTCAGTCTCGTTTGACGGCTTCCTCCATAAATTAACAAAGATAGTATACGTCTGCTTCTCACCTTTCCGCAGCTTCCTCGCAACCAAAAGAACCTCACTAAGATCGGTATTTTCACTAAAGTTCCAAGAGTTAGGCGCCTCAAAGCTCGTAATAATATATTCTACGTGATACTTTTCTAGGAGCATTTCCCTAACCTTCTGCCAAGAAACACCAGATAGAACGGCTCTAGGTAGCACAAGCCCTAACCTACCGCCCTCCACCAAATACTTGTCCGCTAAACAAACGAAGACCGCTCCGAGACCGGCTTGCCCGATACCCGTCAGATTATTCTCTTTAAGTATCTGGTTGAGCTTTTTCTGCAGCCTAGCTCTCTCTTCTTTCGGTAGAGAGCCGAAAAGGAGATTGCCACCGACACTCCTTGTAAAGGGAGGGTTCATTATGCAGAGGTGGAAGGTTGGGAGCGTTATCGCCTGAGACTCCTTTTTCGCTACACTGATGCCCTCGCCTCCACCTACGATCTCGCCTGTCAACACCATCTCTCGGTCAAGGTTTGGTGATGAGAGGAAGTTTACGCTGCCTAGAAATCGCCCATCACCTAGGCGTAAAGCATAGAGCTTTGATGTTTTCACTGGTATAGGGTTATGTAGAGAGAGCACTGTTGCTGCGAGATGAACAGCGTGGTGTAAGACGTCAAACCCCCAGATCCCATCTTCTATAAGATATCTGTGAAGATCATCTATCCTCAGCTCCTTACTCTCAACTCTATGCTTTACATCCAGCTCCTTATAGATAGCTGAAAGCAGCGTCCCAGAGCCGCAAGCAAAATCCACAACCCTAAGAGGCTCACCACCATAGGTAGGAGGAACCTTCCTAACATCTAACCCAGATGGCAGATTCGTCAGAAGCCGCGCTAACAAGCGGGCAGCAGGAATCGATGTATAATATGTTGCATAATACTTCACAAGCCTACCAAGCAGTAAGGTATGATAGATCCTACCGAACAGATCGTGTCTAAGCAGAACTCTCGAGGAGGCTATATCATACGCTAAATCAACGAGAGATCTGAGCTGCTCATCTAAGACAGGGCTTGCCGGGATGTTCAAAAGAATTCTCAACGCAGCATCTAACACAGGCTCATAATCTATATTGCGAATCACGTACTGCCAAGCAGCTTCTAAATCTTTCTTCAGATTTTTTGAGGTCAGCAGCTTGGAGAGAGTTGGAACCTTAGTGTGTGAAGCGGCTATAACTTCGTGCACTACCAGAGCGTCGATAAGTAGAAGCCCTGCGGTGGATAGAAGCTTTTGTGCCTCATCCTTATTCAGCGTCTTCATCTTCCTTCTCTCTCAACTCCAAAGCTTCCTTCAAACGCTCTATATCGACTAGAGGAGCGGTCTTACTAGCAAACTCGCTCAAAACCTCATCCATCTTTCTCACGACCGGTTCGATAATATCTTCTCGCACCACACGGTTATATGCAGCCATCAAGTATGTGATAAGATCGTCAAAATCGACGTTCTGATACTTCTCTGGTTGGGGAGGAGGCTTACCTAGGGTTGCCCTATCCAGGTATGATACGAAGCCTATGTTAAATCTGCTTTTAAGAAGGCTCTGCTTAATATCCGACTGCGTTAAAGTAAGCCTATCAGCTCTAATATCAGCATACTCAACCATCACACACAAATCACAAACGTTGTTATCCACGCGCTCAACACACTTGCTGACCAGCTGATCCCACATACCCGGTTTCTTACCCTCCACAACTATCCTCACACCATTAAGTAGTAGGAGAACATCAGGCTCAGCCCTACTACCACGTTTCTTCAAGATCACTTCACCCAGAGCGTTAAGGCCCCTCTCTGCTAGAAGCTCAGCAAGCACCACATTCAGATTCTCCTCTCTAAGGCTCATCGGCTACCAGCCTGTTAACAAACCACTTTAGCTTATATTTGTCTTTTTTAGCAATCTTTTTAAGCATCATCCACATTCACGCAACCGTGCCATTCTATCCTTTCGAAGTTGGGCGTGTCTTCTTCATCCCCGGCTGCAGACTAGGCGGGTTTAGGGTTGTGGCTGGGCATGAGCATGGTGTTATGCGTAAGGCTCTGGAGGTCTGCTCAAAGTATAATGCTTACCTCGTAAGCCTACACTTTACACTAAACCCTAGTGGAGAGAAGGTCTTCACACTCTTCTACGACTAAACAGAGTGCAGCAAACCACTCGAGAAGATCGCTGAAGAAATCAGAAAGATCGAATCGATCAAAGAAGTTACTTTAATAGAGCAGCAAGCCGAGGGATTCATAGCTGACACAACATCCTCCATAATTACAGCGAGTGGAATGAGAGTGATCATTCTACGTGAAATACTCTGGTCGATCTTAGTAAACAAAATCAGAGAGAAGTTTGGATCTGGAGGCGAAGCCCTCCTCTACTACATAGGCTGGGATATGGGAGTGAAAG
>CAYQXI010000013.1:0-22504 GCA_964421575.1 uncultured Nitrosopumilales archaeon | reverse complement strand
CGTTTTCAGGCTCCTCTCTTATATACACAAGGTTCTGCCCACCAACCTTCTTCACACCAACCAACCCTTCACGCTGAAGCCTTCTGACCATCCTCCACATCGAGGTCTTAGGTAAGTTAAAGCGGCTTCTGAGCTCAGCCTCAAAGGCTTCCCCTCCAGCCTCAGCCAGATACCTCAATACCTCCTTATCATCAGGCCTCAAATCCGGCTTCGACGCAAGAATCTTCTCCACATCTATAACGCGCTTCTCCTTCACATATAACTTGGCAGCGCGCCTCCTCCTCAAAGTAATCCAAGTAGCAACCGCGCCAACAAACACAATACCAGCTACGAGAGCGGTGTAGCCTAACCAACCCCACCATCTTACTTCGCTTTGCTCTGTAGCTGTGGGTTTGATCAGTGCGACGATGTAGTTTAGGGTTAGCATCCCTCCTTCAAATACTATTGTTAAAGTTTCTCCTTCGCTGCTGATACTAAGAGGCGCCTTATTCAACCCAACGACGGTAAGCTCTTGTGGCAGCTTAACCGTGATATCCACTGGGGCGTCTATTGTGAATGTCCAGAGCCTACCAGTTTTGTTGGTTAGGTCTTGTGTGAGATATGATACCTTTATGTCTGTCAGACCCAAGGTATTGACTTCAAGACCATTTTGTGTGAAGTTGTAATCAAGTAGGAGTCCATCACCGCTTACAATTATCAAATCTTCAAATCTTTCACCGAAGAGCGTTAAGTTGATTGAGGGTAGGAGGGGGTTGGCCTCAACCTCATACTCGATCAAAACATATCCATCGGCGTAGATTGTGGCTGTTAGACGCTTAGGCTCGTAGGCGGCTGGGATGGCGTGCACCGTATTTGTGAAGAGTAGTAAAGCTAACGTTGCTGCGATAAGAACCGTCTTTGTGTTCGACTCAGACACCACCCTTTGAAGTGTGCTCCCTTATCCTACGCTCATAAACGATTTCTATCACCCCTAATTAAGGTATTGGTGTGAGTGAAGTAAAGTATCGTATGCTTGAGCATATGACCGACGCATACGTAGAAGCCTATGGGAAAGATTTAAGCGAAGCGTATGCAAACGCAGCCTACGCACTAACAGACATAATCATCGATATAGAGAGCGTGAAAACTGAGTTAAAGAAGGTGATCGAAGTCAGAGGGGTCGATCTCCTAAACCTACTCTACAACTGGCTTGAAACTATACTATTGGAGATGCTGGTTGAGCAGAACGTTTACAGAGAGTTTTCAACACAGGTTTCAAAAGAGGATGACTCTTGGCTGATTCGTGCTGAATGTTTTGGTGAAAGATTTGTTGCTGAGAAGCACCACCCAAAAGTTGAGGTGAAGGCGGTCACCTACCATCTTATGGAGGTGATTAACGAAGGGAACCGATACGTCGTGCGCTTCCTCCTAGACCTCTAGCAGAGATGGTTAGAATGAAGATCGTTGTAGCGTTAGCCGGTAAGGGTCTTTTAATCGGCGTTAGACTTCTGAAGGCTCTGAAAAAGCTTGGTGTAGAGAGTCATCTGGTGTTAGATGAGTATAGTGATGAGGAGATATTTGCTGAAACTGGCTTAAAAAGGTCGGATGTCCTCTCTTTAGCAGACCACTCCTATTATAACAGAGATTTTACAGCACGTATAGCGAGTGGCTCCTATAAGGTTGAGGGTATGATAATAGCGCCCTGTAGCCTCAAGCGGGTCGCTGATTTGGCACAAGGTTATGCTGCTGACCTAATCGGTCGGGCTGCTGATGTTACGCTTAAAGAAGGGAGAACCCTAGTCATCACACCTACTGAAACACCGCTCTCTGAAGATGATATAAGAAACCTTATTGTGCTTGCGGAGGCTGGGGCTACGATCCTACCAGCTACCCCCCTATTCTACACTGGTGTAGAAGGTTTAGAGGAAGCGATAGACCAAATCGTTGGAAGAATGCTCGATAGGTTCAAGATCCCCCACAACCTCTACAAGCCTTGGGGTATGAGTTAGGTTGGTTAAGTTCGGTGTCGTCTTACCGCAAGACGGGAAGACCTACAAAGAGATCGTTGAGACAGCAAAGGCGGCTGAAGATCTTGGTTTCAACTCCTTCTGGATCTTCGACCACTTTATGCCCTTCTTCTTCGACAAAAAGAAAGATTACCTTGAGGCTTGGACGACCCTCTCAGCTCTAGCGGCGGAAACAAGCAGCATAAGACTAGGTACACTAGTTACGTGTGTCTCATATAGGAACCCAGCGCTCCTAGCTAAGATCTCCTCCACCGTAGATGTGCTCTCAGGGGGGAGGCTTGAATTTGGGATAGGTGCTGGCTGGTATAGTGCTGAATACGAAGCATATGGCTTCCCCTTCCCACGGGCTGGTGTAAGGTTAGCGCAGCTCAAGGAGGCTATAACTATAATCAAGGGTATGTGGACGCAACCACAATTCACATATGAGGGAAGGTATTACACGGTTAGGGACGCTGTATGCGAGCCCAAGCCTCTACAGACCCCCCACCCCCCAATTCTTATAGGAGGAAGCAGACCGAAGATGCTTGAGCTTATGGCTAAGGAGGCTAATATCGCTAACTTCGGCTACAAGGTCTTTGGGTTAAGAAAGACAGCATCTACTTTCGACGCGTTGTGTAAGAAGGAGGGGCGTGCACCATCAGATGCAGTGAAATCGTATACTGGTATCTGTGTTGTGACAAAGGGTCTGCTTAAAATCTTTCTGAACACACTTCATCTTGATGTTGTAATCGCAGGCTCTCCTAGACGCTGTGTGGATGAGATTGATAGGCTTGTTAAGTTGGGCTTCACCTACTTTATCTTGCAGTTTATTGGTAGAAATAGGCTTAAGGGCATAGAGATATTCGCTAAGGAGGTTATACCTGTCTTCTGAGCCTCTCATAGTCATATATCACCCTAGCCAAAACCACGTGTGACTCAAGAGGCATCTCGTGTATAGCGACCATCACATCAAACTTCTTTACAACATCTTGCGAAAAACCTCCCCGTGGGAAGCCGCCTACCACAAATATGGTGTTATTCTTCACATATTTGCTCACCCATTCTTCTGGCTTCATTAGTGTGCCTCGGCGGCTGAACCCTATAACCGACTCAGCACCGATGTCATCGATTAACTCATCTGCCTTCATCTCCCTCACCCGTAGCAGCTCTTCCTTCTGGCCGCTCAGCACCTTCTCCATCAGACCTTGAAACCTAAAGTAGGTTTTCGGGAGCCTAGTCTTCTCAGCAACCTCAATAACAAGGTTGGCATAAGTGTGTATGTAGAGTTTCACCTCACCCATAAGATAGGCTGGCGTCCCGGTGACCGCTAAGACCGCTTGGTGCACCAGATCCGGACGACCCCTTCTTAAACCGTCTTTAAGCTTTAACATAGCACTGTGGTGTAGGCTGCGATCAAGCAGTATCTGACTAGGGTGCTTCCCCGTCCTCTTAGCAGAAGCCAAGACGCTCCTCTCACCCCATAGCTGCTGCGGCACAAGCTCAAGAGCTGATTCTGCAAGAATTATGTGAAGCACACATATTTGGTTTAAGAAATAGTTTAAAAGGCTTACACAAGAAGTATGCCGTTGTTGAAGCCACCACGGCGCCTTTTAGCCGATCTAGCGAGGCAGAGGATCGAAAGAATTCTACAAGTAGCTCTGGAGATAGCGAAAACAGATTATGATCTTGCGAAGAGGGAGGCTGCATTGGCTCGGCGTATAGCCTTAAAGTATAATGTCCGCTTACCTTTCTCCCTCAAAAGATTCTTCTGCCGCGGCTGCAAACAGCTGATTATACCGGGATTAAACTGTAGAGTTAGGCTTTCACGTAGAGCACATATCTTGAGAGTGACGTGTTTGATGTGCGGTCACACTTATAGGCGCCCTTTAGAGTAGAGAGATATATATAGGGCTTATAAGTTGGGTTAGGTTAAGCTGATAAGGGGATGCCGACCGTCTACGATGTGCCACAAGATCTGCTCATAAAGAGGCTTGCTGAATACCTTAGGAGACTCCCTCAAGTCACACCACCTATGTGGTCATATATGGTTAAAACCGGTTCACACGCCGAACGCCCACCAGCAGACAGAGAGTGGTGGTATACAAGAGCCGCATCCATACTCAGAAAACTCTACCTACACGGACCTCTTGGTCTAAATGATCTCAAGTCTATATACGGTGGTAGAAAGAGTAGAGGTTCTAAACCAGCCCATCATAGAGATGGTGGTGGTTCCAACATCAGACGTATCCTCCAGCAGCTGGAGGCTGCTGGCTTAGTAACTAAAGAGGGTAAGAAAGGTAGGGTTCTGACGAGCAAAGGGCGTAGTCTACTCGATAGGCTTAGTGGTGAAATATTTAAGGAACTGGTTAAAGTAAACCCTGAGCTGGCAAAGTATGGTTGAGGAGGCTGGGGCTAATATGGCTTCTGAGACTCAAGATAGGCAGATGCGTGAAGAGCAGCAGAAGGCGGTCAGAGACTCCATACTCAGAATAATCTTCACCTCAGAGGCGCGTGAACGCCTAGCAAACATAAGAATGGTCAGACCAGAGTTAGCGAAGCTAGTAGAGGACCGCTTCATACAACTCGCCTCAGCCGGTAAACTTAGGCACCCGGTCACCGATGAGGAGCTAAAACAGGTTTTAGCGAGCCTACAGCAGCCTAAGAAAGAGTTTAAGATAAGGTGGGCTTAGTTGAGTCGAAACAAACCTTCTGGTTTAAAGATACGTCTCATTTCGAAACTGAAGGAGAATTCTGCCGTGCCAACTTGGGTTATAGTCAAGACTAAACGCAAGGTAAGAACACACCCACAAAGGAGGCATTGGCGTAGGAGTAAACTTAAGGTTGGGTAGAGTGAGTGTGTATGAGTAAAGAAGATGAAGTTGAATTAGAGAGGATCTACACCGTAAACCTACGCCGCCTCATCATAACTCCACGGTGGAGGAGAGCGGTAAGAGCGGTCAATCTACTGAAGGAGTTTGCGCAGAAGCATATGAAGGCTAGCGAAGTTAAGATAGACCAATCGGTTAACAATCTTATTTGGGGCAGAGGTATCGAAAACCCTCCACGTAAGATTACAGTCAAGATGGTGAAGGATAAAGAGGGCGTAGTCACCATATCCCTACCAACTGAAGACTAATCCACTTGCTTAACTCGAAACCAGTTTCTGTAGATAGTAGCACCCTTACCATACCATTTAGAGAGAAGCCTCCTCAGCTCATCAGCCGTCTCCACACCAGCTAGCTGCGCTTCTCTATCGGTCAACTTATCTACGTCAACTTTTTCATTTTTGTAGAATTCTATAAACACCTCTGGCTCTTCACCCTTAAATCTGTTTGAAACCACATAATATACCCCGGTTTTAGGCTTGTTGCGGTAGGTTACTTGCACCTCACCTAGCTTAATCTTCTCTATCAGCGGTTTTATGAACACAATCTTCTTAACCCTTACACCTACCCGTTCAGTGTCCAACCAAATGGATGGTAATTGCCGCCTAATTTCATCAACAGCTTCCTCGAAGCTAAGAGATCTGTCCACTAGCATATCCCAGTCAACCTTATCGAAGATATCTGGTTCAGATAAATTCTCTTTAACCCATCTTTTAAAATTATTCCAACTTTCGTCGTTTTCAAGGTCGTCTCTGTAGGCCATCTTCCTTCACCACCTTCAGAGTTCTAGTAAGAAAAATAAGGTCGTTCCTTCAACGCAGTATTGGTCACTGTATCGGGTTTAGAAGCTCTTTACTCTAGCTGACTTAGGTTACCTAACGGTACATCAAGAGCACATTCAGGTCCAGGGTCCAATCTTCTTTCAGGCTCCAAGATGTTGTCTAACACGTCATAGTTTGCAAGATTGATTCTCTTAAATCCTGAGACCAAGACTACAGAAGTAACTTTGCTATATCCGCTTGTACTGAAGCCGTAATCCACTCTGACCGAGCCTTCTTTGAGCAAAGTTGTAAGATGCTTTACAGAATCCTCCACCTCACCAGCCAAAAGATTCTTTGAGCCGCTTAGATAAAGTAGTGCGGACTCGGCTTCGTTTGGATCAGCCTTCTTATATATGGATGCTACTGCTTCGCTGACCGCTTCCAGCATATCAACCCTATCACTCAAAGCCAGCAGCGTAAACCTATCTTTAATGGAAGCTGTTACGGTCTTCTCTAAGCCTACTGCATAATCTTCTTTCTCAAAAGCTCCGAGTAATCTTGATAATGCGAAGGCCAGACGCTCATTTATCTCCTCATACACCTCCAGAATAGGTTTATCGCTCAAGGTTTGAGTGAAGTCGTTGTTGTCGATTACGATTATATGGTCACAGGCTCTGCTGAGGTGTCGTAACGCAATAGAAGCATAGAAGAGTTTGCTACACTCGAAGTTTGAAGGCATTATTGCCACAGCCAATACAAGCGAACCTTGCTCTTTTGCGGCTTCAGCTACTAGAGGGGCTAAACCTGAGCCCGTAGCTCCTCCTAAACCTGATACTATGACTGTAAGCTTAGCGCCTTTTACCACGTCACGTATTTTGTTTAGATGCCTTACTCCAGCTCCTCTCACTACCGCAGGCTCTCTTCTTAGGGAGGTGAGTGGTATATAGACTGAGTCACTTAAGCCTTTCAGATCGTTTTCGTCACAGCTTACATAGTAGAAGCGTTGTATACCTGTTTTGAATTCGCAGATTTTTGACGCTACCTTACAACCAGCGGTCCCTACACCAACACCAATCATGTTTGAAGCTTCATCAAAAATAAAGTGTTTTAAGGTTAGAGTATGTCCTCTACTCAAGCCTCGATCACAGAGCATTACCAAGATTTCCTATAATCGTCTACTTCTTAAGAGGTTTAGACCTTTTGTCACCTATTATTGACAGAGCACACCACGTAAGCAGGCTGCTGTTACATTCTTGACTTCAACTTCCACATAGGAACCTAACTCAACACCATCATAGAGTAGAATCGGCTTATAATAGGGGTTTCTGGCTACTTTGGCTCCTTTAACCCCCTCATCTACAAGAGCTTCGCCTCTCCAGCCGAGCCAGCACCTGTTCCTCTCTAGGCTGATTAATTTTACTAAGTTGTGTAGGGTTGCTGAGCGCTGTTTAACCACACTCGGCGGGAGCTGAGGTAAGAGGGCGGCTCGTGTTCCTGGTCTTGGGCTAAAGCGTGAAATATTTACAACATCTGGTTTTACTTGCTGAAGCAGAGACATGGTTTCCTTAAAGCACTCTTCTCTTTCTGTCGGATAGCCTACGATCACATCCGTGCTTAAGGTTACCGCTGGTATCATTCGCCTAGCTTCGTTCACTATCCTTATGAAGTCGTCCCTTGTGTATCCCCTCTTCATATGGGATAATACGTCGTTACAACCGCTCTGCATGGGTATATGTAGAAACTTAAAGAACCTCTCTTCTCGAAGCACATCAACTATTCTAAAGATATCATCGATTATATGCGTGGGGTTCATCATACCGACCCTAACTTTAAAGCAGCCATCGAGCTTAGCGATCTTATCGAGCAGATCTGCTAGAGAGGAGCCCCTATCCTTCCCGTAGCAACCGTTGTCTTGTGAAGTAAGCCAGATTTCTCTGCAGCCACGCTTAACAAGTCTAACGATTTCTTCTAAGATGAGTGCTTCATCGAAGCTCTTGAGCCTCCCTCTTGCTATCTTAACTTGGCAGAATGAGCAAGCGGAGAGGCATCCGGATGCGATCTGCACCACGCCTACAACAGGGTTTCGAAGCAACCTTGGTTGAAGAAGCTTGTTGTATGTTTCGGTGAGCTCCTCTACCCTTTCACCTTTGAGAGTTCTCTCAGCAACCTCTCTTACTCTATCGATGGAGTTAGGCCCTAGTAATGAGGCTCTTTGGTTTATGTGCAGTATTGTCTCTTTTGAGGTTTTGGGCATGCATCCTGCGACTATCATAGGCTTACCTAGCGCTGTAAGCGCCTTCAGCCTCGTCACCATCCTGTGATAGGTCGGATCTTTGACGGTGCAGGTAACTATAATATTGAGATCTGCCTCAGAGGGTGATTGAGTTATGGTGTAGCCTGCGTCGAGGAGCAGACCAGCTATGATCTCAGCATCGGCTAGATTCGCGCTGCATCCATACGGCTCTATGTAAACCTTGGTCTGTGCTCTCGCCTGTGTCACAGCCCGCCGCCTATCGGTGGTAGGATTACCACCAGATCTCCGTTTTTAAGCTTCAAAGAGGTTAGGTCCGAGGTGTCCACAGCGGTGCCGTTGACTAGCATAACTAGACTATCTCTTAAAGTTCCCTTTTGGTCAAGTAGGAATTCGGCAACCTTCTCTCCGTAGCGAGCCACCAGCGCCTCCAAGAACTTTTTTGCATTAACCTCTCCGTCGAATTCGAAGGCTTCTTCTCTCTTACCAATAATCTCCCGTAAGGCTGCAAAGTACTTGGTGGTGATTATGGTCTTCTGTTCGCTGGTCATCTTACTTAAGGCTACCTTATTGCCGTAATAAAAGAATTTAGGTTAAGCTTGCTCAAGAAGCCTATTTACTAAATCATCTAAGAGGTGACCTTTACAGACGACTTGAATCTTGTAGTTTGGTGCCGCTTCAGAAACTGCTTCCCGTATCCTCTTACCTAAATCTACCGCAACAGGGCTTGCTGGTGAGAAGGGAGAATAAACTACTCGAATGGTTTCTTCGTCTACACGGCTTACCTCCAAAATTATGTTAGATTCAGATAGGGGGCGATTCGTCTCAGGGTCTCTAACTTTCTGAACGTGCTCAATCAGATCTTTAAGGAACGTATTCACGCTCAACCACTTCTCCATCACTCTATTTAACTCTAACTAGCTTGACCTAAGCCTTATGGTATTTGTTGGTCGCTGCGATCTGCTTCTACTAAAGATTCCTCAGTTCGGCTGCGGAGTAAACGGTTAAAAATATATTCTCCAAAGCTCTATGTGAAGAAGTTGGCTAAGAAGATATGTCTTTTAATGCCGCTCATACTTCTTTGTGCGTTAACTCTACCTCTAAGTGTGGAGGCTGCAGACCAACAGCCTCTGGTTTATGTGAAGCGTGACATCATATTAAACAGCTATGGTTACCTTCTACTTAACGACACCCTTACCTTCGTCAATACCTCACCTAATCCTTTACGACTGCCAACGTTAACCCTCACCTATCCAACTACCACAATAGACCTCCAAGTGCAGCCTCCTCTTAGCGAGGATTCGGTGAAAGTAGAGCGGTTAGGCAATCTAAGTTCATCGAGGATAGGTGCAAACCTCATGATAGCAGCATCCTCAAATCTTACGATTACCCTTCGAGCGGTGCTTGGCGACCTCCTTAAACCCGTTGGTGAAAATATGTATGAGATGATATTACCTCTGCCCTCTTCACCAGACACTCAACTGGCGGAGGCTGTGGTAACGGTTTCTTTCCCAACCGATATAAACCTAGTGAATGCTCCAGAAGAGTTTAAGCTGAGTGAAGGCGGCAGCGTATGGTCTGCAGAGCTGAAGGATATCCAACCTACAGCCGAGCCGCGAACCGCAAAACTTTTGATAAATGGAACTGACTACTCTCTTACGGTTCTCAAGGTTGAGAGGGAGGAAAGGGTTGTCAAGATCACGTCACCTACTGAAGTGACCATCTTCGATACGCTCACTTTAGTGAACAAGGGGAGCGGTACACTCTCCTATCTGAAGGTTTCAGATAAAGGCTTGTCCTCAGTAACCTTGCTTAGAGGAGATATACCTTTGAGAGATCAGAAGGTGATCCCTATAATAGGCGGTTCACTAGACCTCTATAGTCTGATCAAGGGTAATCTTAAGGCTGGGGAGAGGATAACGTTCACAATCAGCTACACGCTACCAGAAAGAGCAACGGTATCAGACAACACCATAACCCTAAAGATACCGCAGAAGCCGCTAATAGATGCTCTAGTAACGAAATACTATCTAATTATAGATGCACCGCAAGGTTGTAAAGTGGAAGGACCCACGCTTCTTGATTTAAGCTACAGCAGTCCACTATCTAACAAGGAAATTAATGTATCTGTGCGCTTCGGTGCTGCGTGGGCATCAGCCTACGCTTTCCCAGCAGCAACCTTGATCTTCCTAGCCTCCTTTATAGCGCTCTCAGCCTACGTGGCCTCTAGAAAAGAAGCAAAAGAACACCCGTTACTGGAGTTAATAAAGTTGTATGAAAACGCGCTTAACTCTCAAGAAACCATAGCCGATGAATTAGCCGCTGAGCGCCTCGAGCGTCTGCAGATTCAGAAGATAGACCTATTTGCCCAACAGATAAAGGAGATCAGAGCTAAAACCTCTCTAAAGGCTTCTCAAATAAGGAGTAAGTTAACCCTTGACCCAAAGACTGAAGAGATGCTTACTGAGTTCACATCGCTAGATAAAGCGTATGAGCGTACCCTTACAGAGTTGTTAGCCGCATATAGAAACTATCTGTCGGGTAAGTTGAAGCGAGAGGCTTTCCAGAAGGTTCTCTCAGATAAAAGCAGCAGCCTAAGAAAGCTGGCTTCAACGATCAGAGATCTCTTGGATGAAATGAGTTAAACGTAATGCCCTTGGAGAAAGTTTTTAGCCAATTGAACAAAGACATTCTCCGATTAATTTACGCTGGTTAAGATGATCATCCACATCGGGTTAGATGACACAGATTCCAAGACTGGCGGCTGCACAACCTATACCGCTACCGAGGCGGCAAAGCAGATCATAAAGGAAAATCTAGCAAGATTCTTGGATTATCCTAAGCTCATAAGGCTGAACCCAAATATACCTTGGAAGACCCGTGGTAACGGCGCTGTAGCATTAACCCTAGAAGCAGAGAAACCCGAGGCTGTGTTCCAAGCGGTCTGTAGATCGGTACAAGCAACCCTCTCTACACACATCGATGCCGCTGTAATCTTAGTTTCAGATGAGGAGGTGGGGCATCTTAAACAGTTCGCTGAGAAGGCGCTGCATACCATAGTCGCTATGAGTGAAGCGAGAAGCTTGTGCAAGAAGGCGGGCGCCTACGTAAAACTTTGGGGTAAAGGATCTGGACTCAAAGGAGCCTTAGCAGCGGTTGGTAATAGGTTGGATGGCGACCACACATACGAGCTCCTCGCCTACAGAAGACCAGAGTATTGGGGGAAACCAAGGGGAATAGATTCAACATCAGTCTACACCATGGATAAGCAGCTTGGTAAAGCGGTATTCAACAACTATGATCCAGAAACGGGAAGAATCTTGATAACACCACACGGCCCAGACCCAGTCTATTTTGGTATAAGAGGCGAGGCACCAGAAGTGCTCATAGAGGCACTAAGCCTTCTGAAGCTAAATGAACCAATAGACCGATGGGTCATCTTCAGAACCAACCAAGGCACAGCTCAGCATCTGATGAACGAGCTCAACCCAAAGTCTTTGAAAGCATATGATTCGGGGTATGTTAGGGGTATTGTATCTAGTAGAGCGGCAATTGAAAGGGGTGGACACCTCTTCATAACCATAGAAGCCCAATCTATCCCCATAAAGTGCGCGGTCTATGAGCCGACAGGACCATTTAGAAAGATCTTTCAGCAGCTCGTTGAAGGCGACCTTATAGAAGTGGGCGGCGGAGTTAGGAGGGCGACAGCAAAACATCCGAAGGTCTTGAATGTCGAGTACCTTAAGATCATTCAGCTGAAGAAGGTTCTGCTGCCTAAGAAGCCTATCTGCGATCTCTGCAAAAAACCTATGAAGTCGAAGGGTAGTGGAGGCTACTATGAATGCAGAAAATGCGGTTCAAAGAAGAGGGCTACCGAATTTATTGAGGTGCCCAGAAGCCTCAAAGAAGGTGTTTACCTACCACCGCCAAGAGCACATAGACATCTAACCAAGCCTCTGCAAAGATGGGGTTTAGAGAAGCATGGTTGGGACGGTAAGATGATTAGTAAATGGTACTGGTTTTCTGATCTAGGAGATCTTTAGGGTGAATTTTCGGCGCGCTTTGGGCAACCTTACCTTCAACACACCACGCTTAAATACCGCTGTAGCTTCTTCTGGCTTGACCTTCTCAGGGAGCGTAACCACCTTCCTAAATGCTGTAAACTCGATGTTCTTCTGAACCGCTCCCCACCTCTCCCATCTTATAGCCTTCTTCAGCGTAGCCTTTATTTCAAGGGTGTCCTCTGAGACCTCTAGGCTTATATCCTCTTTCTTATCAACACAAGGAAGGTCTACTGTTACTATAATCTCGTTCTCTCGGTTCTCAATCTCAACAAGAGGTTCGAGGCATCTATCTACGGAGCTCCAAGAGGGTCTGGCTATAGCACCCTCAACCTCAGCTATTAGATCCTCAATCCAACCCCATATACTTCTACGCTCAGACAACTTCTTCCGCACCTCCTCACCTATACATTAAAGGAATCTCTTGCTCACTCATCTTCCCAACACGCTCTAGCGAGCTCCTAGTCTGCCTCATAAGATCCCTCCCTTTAATCTTTATTTCATCAGCCTTCTCGAGCAAGGAGTCAACAGAAACATTCAACCCTAACATATTGTTCAACACTTGGAGAACCGAAGCAGCAGCACCCGGATCAGGGTAGTTAGGGAAGGCTTGAGCCATCAACGTTATAGCTGGGATTTTCTTAACCATACAATACTTCATTATAAGAGCGTATATACCAGCTATAAACCCTTCAGTCATCACCTCAACCCCCTTCTCCTTCAGCAGATTCATGCTCTGCTCCATATTACCCACACCAAACACTAGAGGCTTATCGATCTCGAGCCTATTCTGCTCCGGAAAGCCGGTGAGTGAAACCACCAGCCTAGCACCTTTAGCGCTTAACCAATCAACCAACACATTCGCCAAAGGGTAGATAGCAAGAGGAGGGATGGCTATCTCGGATGTGACAACAAGCAGCTTTTCGTTACCAAGAATCCTAACCGGATCTGTTAGCACACCCTTATGCATAACCATAATAGGTGGGAAGAGATTTGACTCAAAGTGTGCAACCTCCTCTAAACCAAGTGTTTCAACCATATGAGTTGCCGCTATGGTTCCTACTAACCCTATGTCGGGTAAACCCTCAATCACCACAGGGTTGCTAATCTTCACACCATCTTTTTCAACTATCTTCATCTCTTCGCTCAACATCAATCGCTTATTTCCTTCGTGTAAGTCTAATATATTTTATGCTAAGTAGGTGGGCCGACTGCAGTCCACTCCGGCGCTTTAGCGCCGACTATGCAATCAGCCCTCGGTATGTATGGTTTTATATCCACTATAGGAGTCCCTTCTACAAAATCCAACCCTTTGACTACAAGCGTACACCCTTCTATCCCCACGAGCTCCACAACACACAACCCCAACGGATTCGGTCTACTTGGGCTTCTAGAAGCGAAGACGCCAACCTCAGGAGCCCCTGGATGCCTCTTCGGCACAACACGCAGCGTCTGCCTATCTTTTGGTGTATCCTTTAGATGAAACCACCCCAAGACAATAATGTGTGAAAAGTTATCAAGCTTATCCAAACCTTCGCAAAACTCTGACCTCAGCTTTATTCTCGATATATTCCCCTCAACCCTTTCAACATACCCTATAAAAATAAGGTTAGCTTGCTGCCTCATCACATGTGGTTAGATGTTAGCTGATAAAATACCTTATGGTGCATAAAAATAGTCAACACCCCTACTTTAGCCCCCCTTTCCAATAGGTAAGCTGTTACTTCTGATAGCTTGGGTTCAGCCATCGTCTATCGCTAAGCCATATCATTCTAGCCAGAAGATGTTTTCTACCTTATAGAGTAGATCGCCCCTTGCGAACTTTCTGATCAAGAATGAATATTTTTAACTTCCTAATCTCTTTCTTCTATCGTGGTGGATCGTTTGAGCGATGCTTTGTTAGAGAAGTATGCCGAGTTCGCTACACCTACAGTGATAGAGGAACTGAAGGAGCTGGTTGATGATCTACGGGGCTTAAAGATCCAAGATATCAACTCAACTAGGAAGGGTGGTGGATGTGCAGAGATGTTATCGTCGATGGTCGAGTTCTTAAGAGGGTTGGGGTTTGATGAGCGTTGGGATGTGATAAGCGCTGAGCCTGAGTTCTTTAGAGTGACTAAAACGTTGCACAACTTTCTGCAGGGAAGGGATGGGTTTTCGCTTTCTATGATCAAAGTCTATTGGGATACTTTAAGGAAGAACGTAGATATTTTGGATAAAGATGTAGATGTGATTGTCATACATGATCCACAACCAGCTGGGTTAATAGAATTTTTGAGCAGGCAGGAGCGAAGTGGTAAGAAGATTATATGGCGGTGTCACGTCCATCTGGAGACGATACCGCTTGCGAAGATGAAGGAAGTTGAATCCTTCTTAAGGGGTATGATAGAGAAGTATGATGCGGCAATCTTCTCCACTTTCCACTTCTTACCGCTTTGGGATGTTGTGAGCTTTGTCATCCCGCCTTACATAGACCCGCTTTCTGAAAAGAATATGGAGTTAAGTCAAGAAGAGGTTGAGAGGGTTCTGAACAAGTACGGTTTAGATCTTGAGAAGCCTCTGGTTACGCAAGTGTCAAGATTCGACCTCTTTAAAGACCCTTTAGGTGTGATCGCTGCGTTTAAGATGGTTCGGGAAAAGACACCTTGCCAACTGCTACTAGTAGGTGGAGGGGCTAGTGATGATCCTGAGTATCAAGAGGTGTTGGCTGAGGTTAGAAGAGCTGCGCAAAACCACCCCGACATACATATATTGGATCTACCGCCAGACAGCCATAGGGAGATAAACGCCTTCCAGAGAGCCTCTAGCGTGATAGTTCAGAAGTCGATCAAGGAGGGGTTTGGGCTTACTGTTACTGAAGGGTTATGGAAAGCCAAGCCTGTAGTAGCGGGTAGGGTTGGAGGTATACTACTTCAGATTAGGGATGGTTGGAATGGTTTCCTAGTATCCAGCATAGAGGAGACCGCTGAGAGAATCTACTACATACTAAAGAACCCCAAAGTGGCTGAAGAGATGGGAAAAAGAGGAAGAGAGTTCGTAAGAGAACACTACCTATTACCAAGAGGAGCAAGGTGCCACCTAGCAGCGATACGCCAGCTCATAAAGGGGTGCATAACCTCAAAACGCACCATCCTCTCATATCACCCTTGGATACCCTTAACGTAGATTGATAATCAATCCTCAACCACTGTCAAAAAGCTCAGCATCTATAGTTTGAAGAAATACGGTTTTATAAAGACCGCAGATATACCCAATAAGTTAGCGGCGTACACTAGTGGGCCATAGTCTACTGAACAGTAAGGTCGTGATCACATTTATACCAAAAATTTTCTATGGTGAATAAACAAAGGTTAGGGGTGGAGCTAAGAAATCTCCATTGTACTCCTTGTTTAACTTTGTTTCCCTATCGCTGCTTTGACAGATTCGTATGCTTTTATCGCTTCTTCTACCGCAACGCCGTCTTCGAGCGTCGTAATATCTCCTAGTGAAGCGCCTTCCACGACCGCCCTCAAGAGCCTTCTCATGATCTTCCCGCTTCTTGTCTTCGGAACCGCATCGACGAAAGCTATCAGCGCGTCTGAAGCCACTATTGGGCCGATCGTTGCCCTTAGGTACTTCTTTAATTCGTTTTCGATCTCTGGACCCGGTGTGTAACCCTTCTTGAGTACCGTAAAGATCACTGGTATCTGCCCCTTAATCGGGTCTGTCTTCCCTACACAAGCTGACTCGGCTACCGCAGGGTGTCTGATCAGAGCAGATTCTATCTCAGCGGTTCCGATTCTATGCCCAGCGACTTTCAAAACGTCATCAGCCCTACCGAGCACCCATATGTAGCCATCTTGATCCTTAACGGCAAAGTCCCCTGTGTAGAAGTACATCTTGCCCTTAAATCTAGACCAGTAGGCGTCGATATACCTCTGTGGGTTCTTGTAAAGCGTTTCAAGCATGCCGGGCCAAGGCGAAGTTATCACAAAGTATCCCCTAACGCCAGGGGCGCAGGGGTTCCCATCATCATCTACGACATCCACGGTTATACCCGGCAGAGGATAGCCGTTAGTTCCGGGCTTTAGCGGAAATATCTTACCTAAACCGGGGAAGTGCCCTGTTATTATATGCCCAGTTTCGGTCATCCACCAAGTACTTGAGGCCACGATATCTTCTCTACCTATGTTCTTATAGTACCAGTTGAATGCTTCGGGGTTTATCGGTTCACCTACTGTATGCACGATCCTCAGTGTAGAGAGGTCGTGCCTTTTTATCAAGTCTTCTGGGTACCTCATCAGCATCCTTATAGCGGTTGGTGCTGTGTAGAAGATCGTTACGCCATACCTCTCGATTATGCTCCACCATCTATCTGGTTCTGGGTAGTCTGGTGATCCCTCGTACATCACAGTCGTTAACCCCACAAGTAGTGGACCATAAACAACATATGAGTGCCCGGTTATCCAGCCGATGTCCGCTGTGCACCAGTATATGTCGTCTTCTCTAGCGTCGAAGATCATCTTCATAGACGCGTATAAACCTACGGCGTAGCCTCCGGCTGAGCGTTGAACCGCTTTAGGTGTACCCGTAGTTCCAGATGTGTAAAGTATGTGAGAGATGACCGTCTCTGAGCATCTTTCAGCAGGCACTTTTACAGTAGGTGGTATGCCTGCGATCAGTTCGTGGTGCCATATGTCTCTTTCTTTGTTCCAAGGTACGTCGATGCCAGCACGTTTAACCACGATGACCCTCTCTATCTTCAGACCGTTATTTTCACATATCTTGAGAGCTTCGTCTACTACTGGCTTAAGGTTGACGATCTTGCCTCTTCTGTAAAAACCATCCGCTGTAACCACTATCTTTGAGCCGCTATCCAATATTCTCGCCGCTAAGGCTTCGGCGCTGAAGCCGCTGAAGACTATGCTATGACCGACACCCAGTCTCTGAACAGCAAGCATGTAGCATGGGAGCTCTGGTATCATTGGGAGGTAGAATGTTACAAGGTCTCCCTTCTTTAGGCCGAGTTTCTCTTTTAGGGCGTAACTGATGATGTTAGATTCTCTGTATAGATCGTAGTAGGTGAACTTTTTAACCTCTTTAGGCTGCTTTAATGTTTCATCCCAGGGTTCGCCTTCCCAGATTAGAGCCACCTTATTCTTTCTGCCCTTCTCGATCTGCCAATCTGTGTTTAAGTATGCTAAGTTGGTTTCGCCGCCTACAAACCATCTGTAGAATGGAGGGTTACTATCGTCTAGCACCTTCTCCCACTTCTTGAACCAGAAGATCTCGTTAGCCCACTTGCTCCACCACTCCTCTATCGCCTTCTTATCAGCCACTGTGCTCCGATGGAATCTTCGGAACTCTTCCTTACTCCAAACCTTATCCTTCCAACTCGGCGGGATTATGTCCTTTTCAAAGAACTCTTTGTATGCTTCTACACCGCTCATTTTTACACACTCGAAAGTAGGCTTGGAGCCAAAGTAATTTAAGGTTATCGCATAGAGTATGTTGAAAAAATGAATTAATTAAAAAGAACTTTCTAAAAAAGTTTCTTTAAAAATATTGAAAAGTTGAAGTGAAAATTAGCTAAATATTGTTTGTTAGCGTCGATGATAACGTTTTCTGTCTATCACGGTCCTTATTACAAACTCTTTGAGATTTAAGGGGTTATCAACGTAGGCTACTGCTGCTTGCCCATTGAGTGTAGCTATCTTCTCACATATAGTGCGTAATATAGGCTTCTTATCCAACATAATTATATTAAGCCTTATCTCCGCCCTACCGGCCAGATATGATGCTCTGAAAGCGTTCTCTAGAGGCGAGAATTCCCTCTTGTTAGAGGCTGTTGGTTCGCTGTCTGTTATGAGAAAGATATTCTTTTCTCCCTCCTCTTTCTCTAATATCTTTATAGCAGCGTCGATAGCACAACCTATATCCGTGAAACCATATGGTTTAAGTTTCAGAAGTTGCCCAGCTGGTACCAAATGAACTTCTTCGTTGTAAGCAAGTATATGAAGCGCATCCTCTTTATACTCTTCTTGAAAGAGGCGTTCTAATGCGAGGGCTGCCATTAAACCGCCTTTGAACTTAGTGCCATACATGGAGTTTGAGATGTCTACAAGGATTACGTTTGCACACCGTGATCTATGTTTAGGCACTCTAACCTTGATGTCTGAGGGTAGTATCCGCATCTCCTTAGCATCCCGCAGCACCGTATTGAGTAGCGTTTCTTGCCAATCTATTAGATCATAGGAATGTGCGTATTCATCGAACTCCCTTAGGATGTTAGTTGGCTCTATTCCGTAGCCCTCTTCTTCGGTAATATGAATGCCCACCCCGCTTTTCTTGAGGTTCTTAAACGCTTCTTCCAAGAGCCTTTGAGCTATAATTCTCTCCCCTTCTACCGTGAAGTCAGAGAATGTTAGAAGACTTCTAGGATATCTAAGGTTTTTTCTCGCATTTTCATCTATCACTCCCTCTACTATCAAGCCTTCTATCACTTCTTCTGGAAAATATTCAAGTAGCTGCGAGGGGTTTATATGCTCCAAGGGGATCTCACCGCACTTGATCTTTGAGACCATTTCTTCCCATGCTTTCTTTCTACTTATCTCCTGTCTAACCCTATCCTTTAACTCATTTTCAGATAATCGGGTGCTGCGATATTCACTAAGCATCTCAAGCAGCATATCATACACAGCTTCATCAAAATCCTCAGATAGGTAGCGCTCTATAAGATCTCTAAGGGCTGACGATTCGCTTTTCTTTTCTGTGCTCGGATTAAAGAGCTCGTAGGCGAGGTCTTCAACAAACTTATCTCCAAATATTGAGGAGAGTTTCTCCTTCTTCTCTTCACCGCATATTTCGCAACGTGGTTTCATTTCTCTTCTACCTTCTTTACAAGGTATTCGCCGCGACTTTTAACTACATATCTTGGTGCACACATAGAGAGAGCGTGTAGAAGAATTTCAGCAGCCGAGAGGAAGAATTCATCATCTTCCGCATACTCTCTACATAATTCGTTAACCACTGAAGAGAAGTGTTTGAGTCCTCTAAGATTCTTGACAAAGGTTAGGTCGAGTGGTATGCTGTAAGCACCACCTTTCGACGTGCCAACACTTATGAGCTCTGCGATAATATCATCAAACCTATCGTGAGGTATTTTATCATAAACTTCTTTCGCTATCCTAAGTAGGCTCTCTTTAAAAAGCGTCTTAGAAACCTCAGCCCTACTTTCTTTAACTCCATACTCCAACTCTATTCTCCCAGCCAACGCTAAAGCGACAACCTCAAGATCCTCACCATAGTCTTTCAGCAAAGGTACCCTTCTACCGCTACGAACCACTCTCGAGGCAAGATGATCAAAGAGCTTTATCGTCGCTCTACAAGATGGGGGTGCTTGAATCTTCCTCGCTGTATCACATTCCTTTGGGCTTCTACCGAGGATTACGGTATAAGCCATAAGCCTCATATGCCACTCAGGTAAAACTACACAATAGTGGTCGTCACGCCCTATGAAGGAGTTCCGACGTGCTATCTCAATCTCCTCCTCAACCGACGCAGGCGGCCCTATCTCTATGATCTCCATTCGATCCAATAGCGGCTCCTTTATTGGAGAGGTGCCGCGGTAGTTAGCTGGGTTTGTAGAGGCAATCTCGATCAAATCGAGTTTAAGCGGAACAATCTCACCCTCGCTCGTTGAAACCTGATGTTCCTCAAAGAGCTCGTGTAGTAGTGTCTGAAGCGCAGTAGGTACAGCGCCTAACTCGTCAAAGTAGCCTATCCCGCGGTTAGCCTTCAGCGCCTTACCCGGTGTAAATACTTCTGGGTGGTCCAGATCGTAGCCTTCGCGAATCTTCTGTATAGATATCCCACCTATCAGCTGCCTTGTTGTCAGCATAGGGTCTCCGGGTATCCTAACCCATACTCTGGGTACCCAAGTTAATTCTATAGTCTCGCCTAACAAGATCTTTGATTTACAGGAGAAGCAGATGGGTGATGTCGGGTCGTCGTGTATCTTGCAACCCTTGATCGCTAATATCTTCTCTGGCAAGAGTTTGGCTATGGCTTTTGAGAAGGTTGTCTTACCATACCCTCTTTCTCCTCTAAAGAGGATAGGTGAGCCTGAGAAGAGCGCTGTGGCTACCAGTTCCTTCTCTTTTTCTTTGCCAACGATGTCTGGGAATAGGTCTTCTCCTTTCTTCTCCTTGGCTATTATCGCTTCTCTGATGTAATCTATTGTCTTCTTAGAGTGGTAGTTGCGGAACTCTCGATCCCAGATGTCGATTTCTTTACCGTTTAGGGTGTATCTGATACCGTCCCCTCTTGTCACGCGGATCTGCTGGTACACTACATCCTCAACATCTAACGTTCGCTTGCTCAAACGCTGATATTAACTACCCTCTCCTACTTATTTAACCTTAAAGATGCTACTTGTCTAATATTGATACAGCAAAAGAGTCAAATTTATTAAACCTAAGATTTGAAATGTAGTTAGTAGGCGTGTATATAAAGAGGTTAGATAGTTGGCGCTGCAAAAAGAAGAGGAAGACAACAGAACGGTTGAAGAATATCTGAGGGACATCGCAGCCATAGAAGAGAAAGGTCTCTACCCAGAGTATTCGAAGATGAGAAGACGCATACTAGAGTTTTGGAGCTGGGCCCTGAAAGAAGGGTTGGTTAAACCTAACGAGCGTGTGCAAGATGCTGTAAAGCGGCTCAGTAAGAAGAGTTAGCCAATTCTTCTTTGTATGCAAGAATCTGTTGCCTTATTTGCTCTGCTAGCCTTTTCATCTCCTCGACTGGCATACTCTTTCGAGCAGGCCAGCTACCGTCTTCTGTGTCATTGTAGAACCTTGGTATTATGTGCACGTGAACGTGGTCTATGACTTGGCGGGCTGCCCGACCGTTATTCTGCCCAATATGCACACCATCAGCCTCCAAAGCTTTCACGGTAGCTCTAGCGACCAACCAGACTCTCTCAAAGAGCCTCCCAACCTCTGATCTAGGCATATCGAGAAGCGTCTTGTAGTGCTTCTTCGGTATCACTAGGTTGTGCCCGGGGTTGTAGGGGTGTCTGTCCATCAGAACCAGATACTCTTCGTCTTCCTCCACTACGACCCCGTGCTCCACTCCCCTTATTATTCTGCAGAAGGTGCAGTCCTCCACCAACCTACTTAAAACTAGAGGGTTTAGCGGTTAATGAGGTTTACTTCACAACAACTTTAGCTTAGAGGAACGGTTTGAGTGTAGGCTCGTTTTTAGACCAGTGGAGCGTGTAGAAGTTTAGTTCGAGGATGTTCTTGAAAAGATTCTTGACCTTTCTAAGCTCATCCTTGAAAAGATTAGCATAGATGCTTTGAACTACAACATTCACTTTTCCTTGGTTGAACTTCTTTAGCTTCTCAATTAACCTTACGTGAGGTTTATAGTATTCTGTTAAACGCTCTTTTTCCTCATTTGTTGGGTAACCCGTTTCGATTTCCCAGAAATCTTCGCCAACTCTTATATCGGGCCTAATTTGAATTACCCTACCATTCTCATCGGTTGTGAAGATATCTTTTTCGACTATAACTGTCACGTTCTTGTACTTCTGTTTGAGAATATGGTAGACTGCTTTTTTCATCAAGTAATGAAGTTCTGTCTCGTTTTTGGTATCCCAAGGTACCTCTATTAAGTTATAATCGAGCTTATTATTGAGCACTTCCATTACTTTCTCACAATGCCTCTTCGAATCCGACCAAGCTACCTTGATGGAAGGTGAGCTGGCTTTTGGTTCTACTCCTATTAACTTACCAATTAAGAGTAAGGTTCTGTCGTTATAGGTGGGTAGGCGGACAAACTTCACGTCGATTTCCGCCCCTACTTCTTTATCTAGGTATAAGAAGGGTTCTAAGTTATCGGTATAAAGAATAACACATTTAGGCCCCCTTTCTGCAATATCCCTAAGCCCTTTTACAATATCGTCTTTATCCTCCTCTGAAACCTTATCAGATACAATTAAGTCTTTAGAGATTATCTTCTCGTAGATAGAGAGTTTTTCACGCATCCTTTCTTTCGTGATGTCTTCTTTACTTCGTCGTGCCACCTCGACTTCCTTACTTTTTACCTGCCATGGTAGATTTCTTGAAAAGATGAATTCTCCATGAAAGGTGTACTTTGTGGAAACTATATCTTCTAACATTTCTCTGCTGTCGAAGCTTTCTCCTGTGACCACAAAGCATATTGGGCGCATATGCTCTCTCCACTTGTGAACGCCTTCGCCTCTGATTGGTGGGAAGAGTTCGTCCAGAAGCTCCCCCGCCTCTTCTTCGCTTACTTCGATTACTCTCTCAGTTTTTTGCTCTGTTTTTAGCTCCGTCTTTATTACCACCTCTTGCTTCCTCTCCTTCTCTTCCTTTATAATCGCTGGGATCTTCTCTATTTCCTTCTGAATTTTCAAGCTGATAACGAGGAGTCTAGGCTTATGTAGGGTTGTTGGTTTGACTAGAGGAGCTGTTGTAAGCAGTGGGCGGAAGAGATGTGGATGGGGAATCCCGAGCTTTGGTTCTATTATGTTCAAACCTTTGATGGGATGAGAGTA
>CAYQXI010000012.1:0-22180 GCA_964421575.1 uncultured Nitrosopumilales archaeon | reverse complement strand
ATGCATAGGGTGCCGGAGATTCACCTTGACCGAAGACGGCTTCATCTGGGAAGCAAAGGGCTGGTGCCCAAAAGGAAAGGTTAAAGCAACCGACTACGTGTGTGAAGACTACAAACCATACTTTGGTGAAGGCAGATGAGTGAAGTCAAACCAGCACTCCTCACAAGAGCAGAAATAGCCTTCCTAAGAGGTCAGCTAAACCCAAACCCAGACTTCGCAAAAGCATTAAGATACAGGATCATCAAGAAACTCAAAACCTTCATCAACCTAGAACTACCCCTCCTAAAGGAAGCTGCAAAGAACTGGCCGAACCTCGAAGCCACCCTAAGACCTTTGGTGACTCCTAATAGTCACCTGGTGACTACCTGTAGTCACCTCCAGAACAACGTGCCCCAGCCCTTAACACAGCTGGTTGCTAATGAAACGACGCCGGGAGGGGGATTTGAACCCCCGAGACCCTTGCGGGTCACAGACTTAGCAGGCCTGCGCCCTACCAGGTTGGGGAGATCTAATCTCTTCTCCCCCTTAGGTTTAGTCTAGGCGATCCCGGCTGATTCTTACCTAACAGGAGGCTTAAGATAAAGTTTATCCACAGTCTAGCTCTCGTAGTCCCAAGATACTATCTTCTCTGGTGTGATCTTTATGATCACCGACTCGCCTTCCTCGATAGGTGCGCTCGCCTCATACTGCGGATACTTCTCGTAGAGAAGCTTCTTCGCTTCCTCGAACACTCTACCACCCTCCACCACCTCAGCCTTCCCCTGTATCATCACACCCTTCAGCTTAGACCAATCCTCAACATAGAAGTCGACGACGAACGCAACACTACTATTCCTCTTCACATTCCTAACCTTCTTCGAATCCATACTAGTACCTATGAAAATATCTCTACCATCATAAGCGTAGCAGACCGGCACCAAATGAATCCTACCTTGATCAGAGTGTGTAGCTAATCTGGCCACACGCTCCTCTCTTAATAGCTTCTGCCAACCCTCCTCCCGCATAATTTATACGAGTACTCACTATTTAGATAAATGTTGTGCTGAAAGTCTGCTCGCGTCTATTAAGGTTAATAAGCGTCACACGCAAAGTTGTCTATGGAAGGTGAGGATCCGCTGCCCATAAGCGAGCGCACATACAGAGCGTTAAGGGGGCTCGGCTTAACTGAATACGAAATAAAAGCCTACACAACACTAGTAGAATACGGTGAGCAGACCGCAGTCGAGCTAAGTAGAAAATCCGGTGTACCCTACTCAAAGATCTACGAAGTATTAAACAGCTTGGAGGAGAAGGGTTGGGTCGCCTCTGACCGCTCAAGACCAAGCAGATTTTACCCGAAGCACCCAGCAACTTGCATAGAGATCACAAAGATGAGGTTAGAGAAGGAGATCGCTGAAAACGAGCGAATGATCCTAGAGGAGCTCACACCAATATACGAACAGAGAGGCGTAAGAGAGATGCCCGAAATCTGGATTATCAGAGGCGAACACAACATCCTAAGTAAGATCAAAGAAACGATCTCTTTTTGCGAGAAGGAGCTGATGATCGCCATACCCTCCCTTTCTGCAAGACTAGCCGACTTAATCGCACCAACCTTCTCAAAACTCCCATCTGATGTTAAGGTTCGAATGCTCCTCACAACCAACATCGAGAGAAGCATAGTCACCAACCTAGCAAGAATGGGTGAAGTAAGGTTGAGGGATCAAATGTTCGGCGGAGGGGTCATAGCGGACACCAACCAAGTCGTCCTCATTCTAGGAGTAGGTGCCGGCAACGAATCTAAGCTCGCCATCTGGTCAGCCCACACCAGCCTAGCGAAGTTCGCAAAGAACTACTTTGACTATCTATGGTCCGACTCGCTTACACTTAAAGAATACTTAGGTTAAAGTGGCTATAAAGATAGAAGAGCGCAGCGCTCTCTCAAGCATATCATCTACCACGCTTTAATGTTGTAACCGCCACTGCCAACCCTACCAACGCTAGAACCGCTGTGGTCAAGAAGACTAGGCTATATGTGCCTGTGGAAGCGTAGATGTATGAAGACACTTGTGGACCAACTATAGCACCTACACCATATGCTGTAAAGACTATCCCGTAGTTGGAACCTATGTTCTTCACACCAAAGTAGGTCGATGTCGCCGCAGGAGCGATAGCCAACCAGCCTCCAAACGTGAACCAAAGCAGCGAAAACGTCGTAAAGTAGATTAGTAACGAGGCGCCACCACTCGCACCTAAAGCTGCAGCTAAGATCATTACGAAGGATATCCAAGCAGCGTTATAAGGGCCAATTTTATCACAAAGATAACCGAAGGAGGGTCTACCTACGCCATTAAATATAGCGAAGACCGCTGTAGCCACAGCAGCTAGCGCTGGGTCGAGTTTGATCACTTCTTGCCCATACTTTGCTGCCAAAGAAATGGCTATGAAGCCTCCTGTTGTGCCGAGGACATAAGAGAGCCATAGCCCGGCGAAGGTTCTGGTCTTAACCATCTCCCTAGGCTGCAGATCCAAGCCTTTAGATACGGTTGCCAAAGCCGCTGCAGCAGTTTCAGCCGGCGGGAACCTAAGTGGAAGCGAGAGTATTACTAAAATTATCGTGAATGTAATGCCGAGGTAGAGGAAGGTTTGAAGGACCCCTACTGATTGGATCAATAGCGCTGAAGTAACAGCGGTTATGAGTGGGGAAAGGCCGAAGCCGAGTATGGCTATGCCAGTAGCCAAACCTTTGCGCTCTGGTATCCACCTGCTTGAGACCGCTATAGGCACACCATACACCAAACCAACCCCAACGCCTCCAATCACACCATAGGCGACTAACATGTATGCGAGAGACCAAGGCACTTTATCTGCAAAGTAAGCCAAAACCCAGCCTAAACCGACTAAGACCGAGCCCATCAAAGCCGTTTTCCTTGGGCCGATTGTGGACATCAACCTACCGCCGAAAGGCATAGTGAGGCCGAATAGCGCTAAGAAGACCGTGAAAGGTAGGCTAGACTCCACACTAGACCAGCTGAAGAGCTTCTCTAACGGCACCCTAAAGACGCTCCAACTATATATGGTACCTAAAGCTATGTTTATTATGAATCCGATTGGGGGGTAGAGCCATCTATTCAAGACCGCTCACCAAACCAACGTCTTACTCTGCTTTAAAGATTTTCCACAAACCAAAAGTTATCTTTTGCATAAAACATCAAATGTTTCTTGCGCCCCTTCGCAAATATTTAGTAAGAATCACGAGATCGATCTCTACTCAGCGAATTTATTACCTATTATTACCTGCTAAAGACAACATTGTGCAACTGTATACAAATAGGTGAATTTGTCTTAGTAGCGTGAGTTGAAAGTCTTCATGAAGGTTCTCAATATCCTCGCTTAGGAGATCGCTGTTGGGCTTCATTTGAATTATCTTTAGCGTATTAAATTAACCCACCGCTCTTCTCGAAGCTTTAGTGCCTGATTTTATGTATTGTATGGAGTCTGCTATGTAGGTAGCGTGGTCAGCTATCCTTTCTAGATATCTTAGAATGAGCGTCCCAGCAATTGTACATTTTATATCCTTGTCTTTGTTCACAGCCGCTGCCTTAACATAGTTTAGGTAGAGGCTGTCTATCACGTTATCCATCTCTTTGATCTTCTTAGCAAGATTTATGTCACGTTCTATGAACGCTTTAATGCTGAGCCGAATCATTTCTTTGGCGTGTTTACCAGCCTCTTCTATCGGTTTGGTGTCACACTGTGAGAGGTCTCCGAATATACTTCTCACCTGCATTATATCATAGGCGTATCGCCCGAACCTTGTAAAGCCGTAAGCGATTTCCAAGCACGATTTTATGAAGCGTAGATCTGAAGCCACGGGCTGATATCTGGCCAAGAGTTCTATCGCTAGTTCGCTAACCTCTTCTTCGAGTATCCTTAGGCGCTCAGAAGCTGCATAAACTTCGTTGACAAGGTCCTTGTTCTGTGTATAGGCATCTATAGCCGTTGAGACTGTCTGCTCGGAGAAGTAGCCCATATCGATCAGCATGTTCTTCAACCGCTCTAGCCCTAGGTCAAGTAACCTAACCAACTAGCATCATCTAACCGAACTTCCCCGTTATATACTTCTCAGTCAACTCCTCTCGTGGGTTCTCAAAGATCTGTGAGGTCTCTCCGTATTCGATGAGCCTACCTAGGTAGAAGAAGGCTGTGTAGTCTGAGACACGGGCTGCCTGCTGCATGTTGTGGGTAACTAGAACAACCGTATACTCTTCTTTCAACTTCACCATCAGCTGCTCTATCTTAGCAGTAGCTATTGGATCTAAGGCTGAGCAAGGTTCATCCATCAAAATAACCTCTGGTTTAACGGCTAGTGCCCGTGCTATGCAGAGCCTCTGCTGCTGACCACCTGATAGTTCTGCGCCCGATTTGTTGAGGTCGTCCTTCACCTCATCCCAGAGCCAAGCTGCTTCAAGGCTCTCCCTAACAATCTTATCGAGTATCTGCTTATTTCGCACGCCTGCGAGCTTAACCCCGGCTGCTACGTTATCGTAGACCGACATCGTCGGGAATGGATTGGGCTTCTGGAAGACCATCCCAATCCTTCTTCTTACGAGAACCGGATCTACCTCTGGCGCGTAAATATCCTTCCCGTCAAGGTAGACTTTACCCGACACTTTCGCGTTAGGCACCAGCTCATGCATCCTATTGAGGCATCTGATGAAGGTAGATTTACCGCAGCCAGAAGGGCCTATTATAGCGGTTATGGTATTCGGCTTGATTCTCATGTTTATGTCCTTAAGTACGTGATTATCACCGAACCAAGCGTTCAACCCAACAACCTCGATCTTATAAACTGGCTTAGGAGTAGGTATCGGCTTTTCTTCCTTCTTCTCCACAATCAATTTGAGCGTCAAATCTTCACCTTCCTCCTAAAACTCATCTTAGTCAAGGTTTTAGCAACAACATTTAGGGTTAATACGATTGTTATTAAAACTAGCGCCGCACCCCAACCTTGTTGATGCGCATATTCATAAGGTAGTAGAGCAAGCCTCCATATTCGTAGTGGCAGCGCATCTATGGGTTCGAATAGGCTTGTGAAGAACCATTGGCTGCCTAGCACGGTCATTATAAGTGGTGCTGTTTCGCCCGCTATCCTCGCTACCGCCAGCATCACTCCGGTAACTATTCCGCTTTTAGCAGCTGGGACTATGATGCTTAGTATCACTCGCCACCTCCTCAGACCTAAGGCGAGTGCTCCTTCGCGTAGAAGATTGGGGACAAGCCTTATGGATTCCTCTGTAGTCTTTATCACGATCGGAAGCATTATTATAGAGAGGGCCACTGCGCCGGCGAGAGGTGAAAATTTACCTAACGTGAGCACAACCAGCACATATACGAATATCCCTATTACGATAGAGGGCATCTGCATCAAAACATCACTTAAAAATCGAACCACTTTGCCAAAAGGATTATTTCCGAATTCAGCTAGATATATGCCTGCGAAGACGCCTATTGGCACACCTATGAGGGCTGAGAGGCCTATCAGAATGAAGGTTCCTTGGATCGAGTTAGCGATCCCACCACCAGGCTGCCCAATGATTCCAGGTGGTGATGTTAGGAACTCGATTGAAATTGCTGGTAGGCCTCGTATTACGACTTCGAACAATATGCTTAGAAGGGGTATGATCGCGACTATTACCGCAACGACGGTTAGAGAGAGTATTAGGCGGTCCTTGAACTTCCTTATCTTATAGTTGTTTTCACTCCACAATGGCTTTCGCCCTCACGTGGTGGATAAGAAGCTGAGCAGCCACGTTTATTATGAGTGCTGAAATCAGAAGTATGAAGCCTACGCCTACAAGGGCTGAGGGGTGTAGCGAAACAGGGTCTGCTTCGTTGAACTCGTTCGCGATAAGTGAAGCCATCGTCTGCCCAGCCTTAAGAAGAGAGGTGGGTAGAGCTGAGGGACCTACGGCGTTGCCTATGACCATCGTTACTGCCATAGTTTCTCCAACAGCCCTTCCTAACCCTAGGATTACTGCTCCTACTATGCCTGCGCGAGCGTAGCTAAGCACCCCTATCCTTATAGCCTCCCATTTTGTCGCACCTAGGCTATAGGCTGCTTCCCTTTGTGTGTTTGGCACAGCTAACAGAACCTCTCTGCAGACGGCTGAGACTGTTGGTATAATCATAATGGCTAATATTAGCCCACCGGTTAAGATGCTAAGGCCGTAGGGTGTGCCTGAGAATATCGGTATGAAGCCGAGGTAGGTTGATAGAGGTACCTCTATCAGATCCCTAACCCAGAATCTAAACACGAACACACCCCATAGCCCGTAGATTACACTTGGAACCGCAGCCAAGAGCTCGATGAGGTATGATAAGGGTTCTCGAATGCTACCCGGCGCGATCTCAGCTAAGAAGATCGCTACCCCAAGGCTTATCGGCACACCGACTATAAGCGCTATGGCTGATGTTACCAGTGTGCCTAGGAGATAGGGTAGTGCACCATAAGCTTTCCTGCTTTCTACTGGGTTCCACTCCACGCTTGTTAGGAAGCCGAATCCGAAGCGGTCGAATACCGGGGCTGCTCCTTCATAGATCTTAATTATCAGCAGAGCCATTATGATAATTACAGCAGATGATGCCGCTACGGTTAGTGCGAGGAAGAGCGTGTCACCCTTGAAACTTAAAGAAGAGAGGCGAGGGAGATGTGGTGCACTATTCTCTGAAAGGTTTGCCTTCTGCCTCCCCCTCCTTTTTTTCATTACGTAAGGTGGTTTCTACTTTGCCGTATATAGGGTAGAGGCAAGTAAAACATATATCAAATATGTTATCCATATATTTGTGGGAAGTATATGGATAAAAAGAAAGAGAGTGCGGAAGTAGCAAACTATTGGACTAGACGCATCCAATTTTCGGGGAAATCATCTTACATAATAGCTCTCCCGAAGCGTTGGGTCGATGACATGAAGCTTAACGCTGGAAGCGAAGTAACTATAACACGCTACGGCCCATCATCACTCATAATTACACCTAAAGAGCAGGCTCCTCAGCTAGTTAAAAGTGAGGCGGTAATCGAATCCTCAACCAAGGATCATCCACACTCGCTAATTAGGCGCATAATCTCTGCCTACTTGCTAGGATACACCATCATACATGTGAAGGCGAAGGAGGGGAAGTTTGACTTACGGCATAAGGAGATTGTTAAAGAGATTGTGCGCAAGAGCCTTATTGGTGCTGAAGTAATCGATGAATCGAGCGGCCACATAACCATTCAGATCTTTCTGGGCTTACCTGAACTGAGCGTAGAAAACGCTCTGAGAAGGATGTTTCTGATAACAGCCTCTATGCATAAAGACGCCATAAACGCCCTATGTGACCTTGACCACGAGGTGGCGGCTGGTGTCATCAAAGTGGATGATGAGGTGGATAGATTCAGCCTATACACCATCCGGCAACTAAAGCTAGCGGTCTCAGATAGCAGAATTCTTGAGAAGATTGGTTTAGATGCACCAAGGGACTGCCTCGGTTACCGTGTTATAGTGAAGAGCGTAGAGCGGGTTGCCGATCACGCAGCAAGCATAGCGCAGAACGTCCTTCAGCTGAAGAATAAGTTGCCTGAAGAGATGCTCACCCGCATAAGAAAGTTAAGCGAGTTCGCACTGAGCTTCTTCGAAAGGTCAAGTCAAGCGCTCTTCAAAAGAGATTATGAAGCCGCTGAAAGGCTGATTCTCGATGCTAGTGTTGTTGAGGAGGAGGTTGAGGCCCTTTTGAAGATCATCGATGCCGCAAGTGTAAGGGAGCAAAGTTACATAGCTAGGCTTGTAGTGGAAGATATTAGGCGCACAGCCGAATACGCAACCGATATAGCGGAGATTGTGCTTAACCTCACAGCAGATAAGATACTCTCTAGCAAAATAGCGGCGTAGGTATTTACTATCGTTATTATTACTACTAAGCTAAATTTTTGCCACTATTTTTGAGAGATACTTTATCCATATAGTTGCTGCAACATACCCTCCAACCAATCCGCATACTGTCCCTAACACCAGAATAACAACCTCAAGCATCAAATTTCTTGGAAGAAGTGCGAAGGCGTAGACGGTGGTGTAGTATGAGATTAACCCGATCAAGGCTGTGCTTACACCCATAGATAGGGTTAGCCTAAGCGTGTTGAGTTGTGAGGCTCGGACCTTAAATAGGATGCAGAAGCCATCAGTGAGAAGACCGTAGAGGAGTGCGAAGAGTAGTGTGAATGGTGAAAGCGCTGGTCTAAGGATAGCTGATAGTAGCCCGCCTACGACAGAAACATAGGTTGCACCTAACCTCCCCATCACCAAATACCCCAATGGTAGTAGGAGTGCTTGAACAACGATAGCAGCCTTATCAAGGGGTGTCACTAGTGGTATCTTTGATACGAATATAAGGACGCCGAAGAGTGTTGCTAAAGCCAGCCTCTTGCTCTTAACCATTAATCAACTCTCCTTAAGCCAGCAGCCGGGGTCTGCTGCAAAGGGATCTCCTGTTTCCTCGTAAGCCCTCCCCCTACAACCTGCACATACATCTCTATACCTACACTTTCCACATTCGCCTTTTAAAAGGCTCCTTGAGCGGAGATTAACAAGAAGTGGATGTTCCCATATTTTACGTAGCCGCTCCCTACGAATATTCCCTAGCTTGTGCTGGAGTAGCATGCAAGGAATTACGTCGCCGTTAAATAGTATCGTTATGTAGCCGTTTGGCATGCTGGCTGCGCACCCTCGATCGTAGTATGGGATTCGGCGCAGTAAATCATTCGAGACCATTTTCGGTTGAATGCCCTTATATTTGAGGGCTAAAGGATACATGGGGCAAGCTGGGACGCGGATAATTAATGGGTATTCGCGTTGCACATCAGCCAGCCACTCCATAATGATCCTCCTCTCTTCTACAGTAAGAGGTTCGTCTGGGCACTGCTCTTTAACCCTCTTTACCCTTACGAGGTCGAAGAATTCTATAGCAGATGCTCCCCATTCTACCGCCATCTTAAGGATATCCGGTATCTCTTTGATTATACTCCTCCTTATTACTGTGTTAAACTGGAATGGTAAGCCAGCTCTCTTGCAAGCTTCCACACCTTTTATTGCTTTTTCAAAAGCACCCTCTTCTCCACGAAACTTATCGTGGCTTTCGGCACTCGCACCATCAATAGATATTGCTACTGCCTGAACACCAGCTTTACGCATCTTCATCGCAACCTCCTCGTTTATCAGTGTACCGTTACTGCCCACAACCACTCTTAACCACTTTATCGAAGCATAATGTGCTAGATCAAAGAAGTCTTCCCTAAGAAGCGGCTCACCGCCATCAAGTATAAGCATCTTCACCCCCCACTCAGCAAGCTCGTCGATTAAACTCTTCGCCTCCTCAGTCGACAACTCATCTGAAGAAGGGTGCTCACGGGCATCACTATAGCAGTGTTTACATTTTAAATTACAGGCTTGGGTTATAGCGTATGAAGCTAAGAAGGGCGGCTGCATCTCCATCGATTTTGGTCATTCCGTTCTCCTATTTACAGTTTACTCTCTCAGCAATATGTCGCATAGATTTTTGCTGGTTCAGTAGATTGGCAGAGTAGGCTCGATCTTTATGAGCTCCGTGATAACCCATACCACAACATCCTTGACGCCTTGGAGCATCTTCACTCGCTGCCTGAACTCGTTCAACGCTTTCATATCACGCACGTGGATTACACAGATTATATCATACTCCCCTGTGGTCTGAAAGACGTGTTGGGCTTCTTCGAACGAAGCCACCTCCCTAACCGCTCTACTAATATAATTCGGATCCACCTTCACCATCACCACAGCCGACACATCAAACCCAACCTTCCTCGGGTCGACAAGAGCCATCGCCCTCCTAATAACCTGAGTATCAATTAGACGCTTAACCCTATACCTTATCGTCGACTCGGGGAGGTTAAGTCGCTTAGCCATCTCAGCATAAGAAATTCTAGCATCAGCTTGCATCAGCCTAAGAATCCCTTTATCAACATCATCAAAACCTACTTGCAAGCCGAAGATGAATTATGTAAAGGAGGTTTATAAAAGTGGATGTTAACTTTTCTTTTGAGCATAAGAGTGTTGTGCTTATATACCTAAACTACCTCCTTAAGAACCCATCTTCCCCTATTCTTTGTTGCTAATATTGGTTTAGCTTCAAAGTGCTTAGCCCACTTCATTAGCTCTGATTTCTCTTCTTTTGTGAACCTGCTCTTCACCTTCACCTGCACAGCCAGCCTCACACCATCTTTTGCAGCAAGAAGGTCTATGGGTGTGTGAGAAGCAGCGCTCCTAATCACAAGATAGCCTTGATCCTCAAGCAAACCCTTAACCCAATACTCGGCAGACCTACCACGCACATACGCAGACCCCAAACACACCACACCCTCTTCTTCCTCATAACCATTTTATGTATTTTTACATAGTAGGCGAAAAATTATGAGCGGCGCTGTGTTATCAAAGTTCATAAAGAGATCATCAAGCTTGCCGAAAAGATGGTTAAACTTCCAGTAGTCCCAAACATTTAACATCCTTGTTCAAACGAGGCGGAGGGTGTTGAGTTTTGGAAGCAAGCATATAGAGCTGTTGAAAGGTTCAAGAAATTCGGTTTTAAATTTACACGGCGGATTGAATAAGATGCTAGAGGAGGAAGGCGGTTATTACACATCAATCCAGATGTCATCCTAACCGAGATAAAATTACGCTTTCTCTTCTCTGTTGATAGAAAGGGATAAGAATGTTGCCTACGTGAGTGTAGCGGATATGAGGAAGAGGGAGATCTACCGCTCTAGGGTAAATGTGTTGCTGAAGACACTCGGTCTAGTCTTCCTAATCTTAGGGCTCTTAACAGCCTACTTTACAGCCACAACCCCACTTTATCCGCCGGTCGCGGTCACATTCTACCTTATTTCAGCTCTATTAGCCGCTTCAGGTCTAGTAACGTTGATTGCTCGGATAGAGTGAACCCTTTTCTTTCGGCTAGAAGTCTGTCATTACCCTGAACTGATCTACTTCTTCTACACCCATCTTCTGGAGGAACGCTCTCGCAGCCCCTGTAACGTCCTTTGCGGCTGTGATCGCCCTACCAACCACTATGATGTCAGCTCCAGCCTTTAGAGCTGCTTCCACGTTGTTGAGTCTTATCCCACCCGCTACCGCTATCAGCACCTTCCCGCAGACCTCTCTTATCTCCTTTATATTGCCCCAAGCATACGCCTCGTCCTCAACATCTATAGCTCTGTGAATCTCAACTATATCCGGTTTCACCTTCAGCTTTCTGAGCACATCCACAGGGTTCTGCACGTTTATAGTATCCATAAGCGAAAGGGCGCCTATCTTCTTACACTCCTCTATGAACTTCTCAATCGTCTTAATCGGAGCAAGCCCAGAAAAACCTATTACGTCGGCTGTGGCGTCACCAGCCATCCTAGCCTCCACATTCCCCACATCGAGCGTCTTCATATCAGCGATAACGACAGACTCAGGTCTAAGACTGTGAATCTTCTGGATAACCTCAACACCATACCTCTTAATCAGAGGCGTCCCAGCCTCAAGTAGGATCGCATCACTCCTACGCAGAGCCTTAATTATTGCTTCAACACGCCTCCAATCAGGGATGTCTAAAGCAACCTCCAAGTAGGGCGGCTTCTTAAGGTTGTTGATTCTAAACCCAACCATACCGTGTATTGCTTTATCCTTCTCCTCTAAAACCTTATCTATGCTCGGGAAACTTGATAGCGCACGCTGCAGAGCGAGCTTGGTAGCAGCGTAGTTATAGCGGTAGATCCGCTGATAATCCCTACCCTTTGGGTGAATGAAGACAGAGACAAGAACCACATAATCCTCAACCCCCTCCTTCGGTATAATCCCCTCCTCAACAGCATCAGCAACAGCCTTAGCAACAGCACTTTGCGCCGGCCCGAAGACCTTCTCAGCATCCTCAAGATCCCTTATCGTAACCTTCGGCACTATCAGAGTGGATGGTTTAGCTGGTAGATTCGGTCTAATCACAGCAAGTATAGGTGTGTGACCCATCCTTGGCTGAGCAAGCGCGTTCGCAAAGGCTATTCCAGCTGGACCACTCTTCTTACCTATGATGAGATCTATGTGTGCTACCTCAGGTTCCTCGCCGACCAGCGCTTCCCCAACAAAGAAGTCAGTCATACTGATCTATCCTATACTCGTAGTTCATCAACTTAACGAATTCGACTACCTCGTTCTTCTCGTTCCATATCCTTATATGGATGTAGCCGTTCCTCTCATCCAAACCCATCACCTCCCTGCAGAAGGCTGGGAAGTCTGGTGGCAGAGGCCGATTGTTCCTCAGTAGGAACTCAAGATACTCTTTTAGAAAGATAATCCTACCCTCTTTGCCCTTCTCTTTTAACTTCACCTTGAGCTTTTTGTGGAAGACGCTCTCCTCGGCTTCCTCTTCACTCATATGCTTCTGGCAACATAAATCAGCTATTAAACTTTAAGCTTTCCCTTTCGGATCTACAAACGTTACCGCAAGTAAAATCAGCTAAGAGTAAACATTCCAGCATAAGCGGGGCGGTAAAGAGAAAATGAAATAGTCTATGAGGTTGTTAACATACTCTCTCCTTACGTTAATCTGAATCGAAACGTAGGTTGCTATCTAACCAATCTATGAACTAAGATCTTATAACCTTCGCAGACACGTTGGTTAGTAAGTCTTTAATGAATCAAAGTTCATACTTAAACAAAGGGAGTATCCGGTATATCCGCCTCAAATAACTAACATTTTAAGGCACATCTAAAAAATATTTAATGATTTAAACTTCCCATCAAATAACAACGCATACATTAAAATTGTAAATAATGTAAGCAAAAGATTTATTAAGATAGATTTCTGGTCGTAAAACGACGCGGTGGTTACAATGGCTTTCCCCTCACTTATTTTTGATGTACTTATCGGAGGCATAATTCTAGGAGCGATCTACTCCGTGATAGCCGTTGGTCTCAATCTACAATACGGAGTAACAAGAATGCTCAACGTAGCGCACGGCGATTTTCTGATGCTAGGCGCATATTTTACATACTTTTCGGTTACGCTTCTAAATCTAAATCCATTCGCCTCAATCATTATAGTTGGACCCTCAATGATTTCTATCGGGCTTCTAATCTACGCATTAATCTTCCGTAGAGTGGTCGCGATTTCAAGGACGGCGGGAGAGCTTGAGTTCAGATCACTCTTACTATTCTTCGGACTGTCTTTCGTCATTCAAAATCTAGCTATGATCCTATGGACAGCAAATTATAGAGGGTATGAGGCTCCAGCGCTCGGCTCAGTGAACATCTTTGGAGTGACCTTTGAAGTTAGCAGAATACTGATCGCTATCCTATCAATTATTGTCAATATCATCCTCTACTTGTTCTTGAGGTTTACCAAGCTAGGTTTAGCCATGAGGGCCACCGTTGACCAACCTGAAGGTGCCCAGCTTGTAGGAGTAAATATTTACAGAATCTTCGCTATTTCATTCGGCATAGGGGTTCTGCTGGGTGGCTGGTCAGGTATCTTAATAAGTATTTTGTATTCGGCGATAAATCCGTTTATGGGAGTACCTTACACACTGATCGCCTTAGTACTTGTAGTTTTAGCCGGTATAGGCAGCTTCAAAGGTAATATTGTGGGAGGCATCATACTAGGGTATCTCGCATATTTTACAATGCGAGTAGTCCATTCAGCTTTAACTCTTGTCGTCATTTATGCCGCTTTAGTAGTTATCCTTCTAGTTAGGCCGCGAGGCCTTTTTGCGAGGTGAGGGTATTTGAATAGAAACCAGCTGTTAAGATATTGTATCTTGGTAGCCGTTTTTGCGGTTCTGTTAGCCGCTCCATATTTTATATCAGCATACTATCTGGCGATGTTGACAACCATTTTGTGTTGGATCGGGCTAGCAGTGAGCTGGTACTTCTTTTGTGGCGTTACGAAATATGTTTCATTAGGCTCTGCGGCCTTTTTTGGAGTAGGTGTATACGTTACAGCGGTCTTTGGTAAACTTCTACCGTTCACACTTGTCCTACTTTTAGCTGGTGTTATCGTCTTCCTATTCGCATGTGGAATCGGTTTTGTGACTTTGAGGTTACGTGGAATCTACTTTGCTATATTTACCTATGGGCTTGCTGAACTTCTGAATAACGTCATATTATTCTGGGAGATGAAGGTTACTGGAACACGTGGTAGGTTCATTATTTTGATGGATGTGTATTATCCGATTCTGATAATTGCGTTTGTAGCAATCATAACCTTCCTACTTTTAATGAAATCAAGGATAGGTCTCGCACTAAGAATGATCGGTGATTGTGAGGAGGCTGCCATTCATTTCGGCGTAAACACCACAAGGTACAAGGTTCTGGGTTTCGCTCTCAGCAGTCTGTTTATGGGCTTATTAGGCGCCGCGTATGCGCCAAGATGGGGATACATAGACTCCGGAATCGCTTTTAACTCGCTCTACTCGTTTATGCCGGCAATAATGACATTGTTTGGGGGGGCGCAGATATTCCTCGGCCCTATAGTAGGTGCGGTAATAATCTCTATTATTGAGGAATATTTACTTACCGCGTTTAAGGACTACTTTATGCTGATACTTGGCTCAATAATGATTATAGTCATCCTTACTCTACCGGACGGCATAACAGGGAAGCTTCTGAAGAGAGGGGTTAAAGCCCCAAGAAAGCTTCCTTAACGTGACTATTCGCTAGAAGATCGGAGCTCTTTCCCTCTAGAGTAACCTTCCCAACCTCCATCACATAAGCTCTGTCAGCAATTTTCAGAGCGTAGTAGATATTCTGTTCAGCCAATAAAATACTAATGCCACGCTCCTTAAGTTTCTCTAAAGTTCTAAACACTTCAGATGCCATCTTCGGCGATAAACCCTGTGAAGGTTCATCTACAAGCAGCAGTTCAGGATTAGACATAAGGCTCCGTGCTATCGTTAACATTCTCTGCTCTCCACCGCTTAAGGTGCTTGCTAGCTGTTTTTCCCTTTCCTTCAATCTTGGAAATATTTGATAAATTGTTTCAAGCATATCTTTTTTATGACCTTTAGCCCGCGAACTGTATGCTCCGAGCAACAAGTTTTCGCGAACGGAGCAGTTAGCAAACAGTTTTCTGTCTTCAGGCACGAAGGAGATTCCTAGATTCACGATTGTGTAGGGCGGTAGCCCAGAGATCTTTATATTTCGGAAAAGGATGGTGCCAGAATATGGTTTAAGAAGCCCAGCTATGGTACTTAGAAGCGTAGTCTTCCCAGCACCATTAGACCCAATTAAAGCCACTATTTCACCGTCTTTTACGTTGATGGAAACATCCCAGATAACTTGTAGACGACCTCTCATAACATTTAACTCTTTAACCTCTAACATATTCCTCACCAAGATAAGCCTCTATAACTGATGTATTCTTACTTACCTCCTCTGGTTTACCCTCAGCTATCTTCATTCCCTGATTGAGCACGAGAAGGCGGTCCGATAGCCTCATGAGCGCACGCATGTTATGCTCAATTATGAAAATTGTAATACCGTCTTCACGTAGCTGCTGAATAATATTACTCGCTTGAATAGTTTCCTTAGGATTCAAACCAGCCATCACCTCATCTAACAGCAAAAGTTTGGGCTTGGTAGCCAATGCCCTAGCAATCTCGAGAAGTCTCTGCTCGTAGAGAGGTAACTCTGAAGCTGGAACCATCTTCTTATTTGTCAGCGAGAACCTATCAAGTAGCTGGTTGATTTCAGATTGAATGTTAGAAGATTTCTTAGATTTGCTACGTCCGAAAATTGAAGCTGCAAGCACATTTTCATACACGCTCATCTGCGAAAAAGGTTTAGGGGTCTGAAATGTTCTAGCAATACCCAGTTTACAAATTTCATACGGCTTTAAACCAGTTATGTTCACGCCATCAAATCTAACAGTACCAGATGTAGGGGGATATTCACCTGTTATAACATTAAAGAGCGTTGTCTTACCTGCCCCATTAGGACCTATTAAACCAAGAATCTCATTGGTGTAGATGCAAAAATCAACCTCACGCAGAGCAAACAGACCTCCGAACCGCTTGCTTATTTTTATGCCTTCTAGTAAAACCATCTGACCATCCATCCCTTTTCATTCACAAGAATAACTCCCGGCAACCCTCATACTTCGACCATCCTAACCCTTTATATACTTTACGCAGCGATTCCACGGCAGGATAATGTTTTGGAAACCTAGCCAAGCATCCCATATGGCGAGTTTTGCACTAACAGATATACTTCGAACATAATATGAACTAACACCAGAAGTATTGGGTTGGGACATATCAGATCTGCACTTTTAACGCCATTGATTAGCAAAATAAAGGAAAGGTTAGTGCTGAAAGAAATTCACAACGTAGTTAAAATGAACTGCAGCAGACACAGCCTAAGGCAATGATGTTATTATCACGCAGGGTTAAACCTTGTATGCGAGCAGAGGTTGTCTTTTCCCTAGATTCTGCATTTGAATATCTTTGCACTTAGGTTTCCGTGAGAAACCATTCTTGCTTCAGCGATTTCTAAACCACATTCGTTTGCAGCTTCCTCAAACCTCTTGTAGGCTCCTGAGATTAAGACCAAGGTTCCGTCCAGAACCACTTTTTTGAGGGCTTTTATGAAGCTAATATAGAGTCCCTTCGGACTTCCACGTGGAACCATCCGGATTCCGTAGGGTGGGTTTACTACAATATAAGTTAAAGCTTCTTTTGGATAATGCTCCGATATTGTTGCATCTCCCCAAATAAACCTTATAGCCTTTAACACGCCAGCTTTCTCCGCGTTTCTTATAGCGCCTTGTAGGTGGTGTGCATATTTTTCCATGCCAAAGATTTTGAGAGAGCAATCCGTTTTTACTTGGCTTAAGATTTTTTCTCTCATTTCTTCGGACTCTTTTTTTGAGAAGAACTTTAGTTTTAGAAACGCAAAATCTCTCCTAAGATAGTTCGGAGGGATATTATACGCTTTGAAAGCGGCTTCTATTGGTATGGTGGCTCCGCCGCACATAGGATCTATTAGGCTCTCTCCATTAGGCCATTCGGCTATCTCAAGCATGGCTGAGGCTATGGTAGGCTTTAGCGCAGCTGGGTGGTCATACACTTTGTAGCCTCTTTTGTGTAAGGATACACCAGTTGTATTGACGCCTAAAACAAATTCGTCGTTTCTGACTAAGGCGTATATTTCAACATCTGGTTCATCTAGGTTCACTTTAAGCTTTGTTTTGTATGCTTCTTGATACGAATCTATTACGGCTTGACCGACGACCCTTGAGATATCCATGCTTGTGAAGTCGTGGACACCTATCCTCTCACTTCTAACCGCAAAGGATTGATCTTTGTCGATTATCCATCCGTAGTCAACACCCCTCGCTAGTCTATATAGGTCATCAAGCTTCGTGAAGCGCTCTCTACAAAGCGCGATGAAGATTTTGTTCAGCATAGATGCTTTTAGATGTAAGAGGTAAAGGTTTTTGATCTCCGTCTTGAAGAAGACCTTCGCTACATCCGGGACTGCGTTTCCTCCAGTAAGCTTCTCTATTTCACGGCAAACCAAGTCTTCTAACCCGGGGCTGGTGGTTGCGAAAAACTCCACTTTCCGCATCACCACTAGCGGTGTTAAGCATCGCTAATGGACGGCAACTGGTTTAAACCCATCTTGACCGTGAGCATCATGATACAATCATAGAAAAGGACTGGCACATGATATAAAAGCTAGCTGCTTGTTGGGTATATAGTCAGGGTTAATTGAGGATGTGTATTTTGGTTGTAGCTAAGTATCTGTTTTACCTTTATGCTTGGTTGTGGTGTTTAAGGCGCCGAAGGGTTGAGACGACAACCGACATCCTTAAGCTCTTCTACCTAGACTTCCTTAGGTTGGATAAGCGTGATGTCGAAGTTATAAAACTCGACGAGCAAGAACTTGTTACACACTGCAGGAACCGCTGCCTGATTCTGGAGCTCTCACTTAGGCTGAAGGTTGACACAAAGCTAGCTTGCAAGGTTGTTTCTGAGCCAGTGTGTAAGTATGTGCTCCATAAGCTTAACCCACGCCTTGTTTTTGAGAGAAACTATAACCACATTAGACCTTATGCTGAGAGCTGTGAAGAACGCATCTACTTACCTTCGGAAGATCGGTAGGATTGTATCTCCACGCCCCTCTCCTACAACCATCTGCCTCAGCACACCGCCTTTGTGCAAATATTCTTCAACATATCCTTTGGCGACGATGGCTTCGCCTTCGCAAGCCTGCTCAGCAAACCTACCTCGCCAAGTGATCAGCCTATCGACTGTGAGCCAACTTGGTCCTGAGAGCACGCGAACATCTTTTAGAAGGTAGATTGCTGGTGTGAGGTGTGCTTGAGTCGCATCGAGCACTTCTGCTGTTATCTTTGCGTAGCCTAACCTTCTAATCTGGCACTCTCCGTATTTTTCATCTACTTCGCCCCAGTCTTTGAGGTATCTGATGAAGAAGGGTGTGTCCTCGAAGATACCTTGGTTACTCTTCCTCTCCTCTACTTTTACAAAATCTTCGTAGCTCATCTGCGTATCTTTGGATCTTGATAAGTAGAGGTCTTTTAGACGCTCTCCTGTAAGCCTCCGTATGAGCATTCCCTCAGCCATAGCTTTAAGTATCGCCGCCCTAACCTTCCGGCTTTCTCTTAAGCCATAGACTACAAGATCTATATCAGAGCCCTCGCCCTCTAATCCGAGCATTATGGAGCCTGAGATACCCAACCTCTCTAATGGGACATCTGCTATCTCTGCTACGCATCTAAGGAAGCGCAGTGCCTTCACCCTCAAACCAGCTAAGTTTTGGGTCGCTAAGAGTTCAGTTACGGTGTGCTGGGGTGTGTAGTGTTTAACTACTCTGCTCCAAGGTATAATGGGGAGCATCCTCTGAAAGTAAGGGTCAAACGTGTAGTATTCTGAGAAGCGGCTTCTAAGGAACTCTTCTTTATCTTTAATGGTGTGGAGCTTGCGGTATCTTCTTCCTTCTTTTGACCGCTCACCTCTCTCATCTGGTATGTAGCGTGGATAAGCTATCACGCCGTGAGGTGGTTGGCTTAGCCCCTTAATTTCGAATATAGAGCCGTCGTCTAACTCTATGAAGTCGCCTTCTCTACCCTTAAGCATAGCTCTCTTTTCAGCTGACCACTATCTCTCTGAGCCGCATACCTAATCCTTCTATCGCCTTGACCACTTCTGACTGAGGCGCATAATCTATAGGCGACAGACCCGCCAACTCAGCTTGAGGTACAGCTTGGTCTAGGGGGATCGCTGCCAATAGGTCAAGCCCAGCTTTCTCCGCCTCTCGTCTGATAAAGAGCTCTTCTTCAGCACGCCCTATCTTATTCCCAACCGCATATATCCGCTTCACGCCAAGATCTTGTGCGAGCTTCTTCACCCTGGCGGCGGTTTCGATAGCTCGGTAGCTCGGCTCAACGACCGCCAGAAGAGCGTCAACACCTTTTACTACGCCTCTGCCAAGGTGCTCTAAACCAGCCTCCATATCTACGATTACAACATCCTTTCTGTCTAGTAGTAGATGGCGGAGCAGCGCTTTTAGAAGGGCGTTAGCTGGACACATGCAACCACCTCCGGCTGCCTTAACTGTTCCAAGGACTAGTAGTGTGACACCATCTGGGCCTTTTATGCCGTATTTTTCTGCTATGTCGCTCACCTTGGGTGTTAGGCTGAAGACCGCTCCTATTGAGCCCGGTCTTGCGCCTGTCCGCTCCTCTATTAGATCCTCGTTTTCAGACAGTGGTATGATGTTTGCTAAAGCTTCTTTTGGTATGCCGAGTGATACCCAGAGGTTCATCGCAGGGTCAGCGTCTATAGCAAGAACTTTAGATCCTCGGCGCGCCATCAACCTAGCTAATACGCCGCTTATTGTAGTCTTGCCTACGCCCCCCTTGCCAGCGACCGCTACCTTCAAATCTTCTCCCACCAGAGTGTCTTCTCAGTCTCTCTAAGTGGAAGTTTCTTTGTTAATGATGCTATGGCTTTATATGCCTTAGATTCTTTTGGGAGATCTGTAAGCGGTCTGCCTTCTAGATCGAACTTTGCGACGAGCTCGTCTTCAGGTATTAGCGCTATACATTCTATCCCTACTTTAGAGGCCTCCTTAAGCACCTTGTCTTCTAAGCCTTCTGGCACACGGTTAACCACTAAGTACATTTTCCCGAACTTCGTGTTCAGCTCAGCAACGAGTTCCTTAACCCTCTTGGCGGTCATAAACCCTCTTGCAGTTGGATCTGAGACTACGAGCAGAATATCTACGTCTCTTGTCGTTCTTCTGCTGAAGTGTTCTAACCCAGCTTCAGCATCTATAACTACGAACTTATATCGCCCACTAACCTTGTCTAAGACCTTTCTTAAGAGGTGGTTGACGTAGCAGTAGCAGCCCGGCCCTTCAGGCCTACCCATGCTGATTAGATCAAAACACTCCCCCTCCACCCTCGCGCTTTCGATAAGCCCCTCAAGGTAGTCTGCTTTACCTTGCTCAGGTGGTATCTTGTCGCCTAATTTCAGCAATTCTTCACGTATCTCACCTATGCTCTTACCAGCTTCAATACCAAGAGCCTCGTGGAGGTTTGAGTTTGGGTCCGCGTCTACGGCTAGGATTACTTCACCTGTTTCTTCATGTAAAACTTTGATGAGAAGGGCTGCTATTGTTGTCTTACCAACCCCTCCTTTCCCAGTAACAGCTATCGAGACGGTCAACGCTTACTACCTAGTTTTGCCCAAGCCTCTCTGATGCACCTATCGCCTTCTGCTTTAACTTCTTCCCAAGCCGCCTCTATACTCTGATCGTACTTACCTGAGGATAGCGCTGCGTTGTAGAGGCTTAGAAACTTAGCCGCTTTGGTTAGTAGGGGTGCTTTAACAAGGGTTAGGTGCTCTTTTGATATGTCGAGCTCCTCGATTAAAGCGTCTTCGACGATCTTCGATCTGCCCAAGACATCTTTCAGTATCAGATTCTGCGCAGATAGCTTAACATATACCACGTCCTCAGCGACCTCGGTTAGTTTGCCGTCTTCCTTCAGCGTCACCTTCAGTTCACACAACTAACATATCACCTCCTTTCCTCACCATCACTCTGAGGTAAGAGGAGTTCTGCTAAGCCCTCCTCCTTCCTCCTTATCCTTAACCCCTCCTTCTCCCTCAATTCTATATATTGTGTGATTATCTTCTTTAACGTTTGCGGATCCAGCTTACCGATAGGTGTGTCTAATTCGCGTAAGCGCTTGGGTATATACTCCTTCTCTAAATCGAAGCCCTCTTGTATCTTAAAACGATAGAGGTTGTGGAAGATCTCTCTACCTATCCTCTCCAGATCCTCCCTACTCACCTTTACTCCAACAGTCGCTAAAGCCTCTACTACAACGTCAGGGGTATAGATGCCTCTGGCGAAGTAGCAGGCTACGAGAGAGTACAGCACATAGAGCCAATTCTCCTGCTTAACAAGGAACTCAGCGATATCCTCCACCTTAGCCTTACCAGCTATTATCTGCTGGTCTATTGAGTAGCCTGAGTTACTTAGATGGGAATGTCTAGCGCCTACGAGTGTGCCCACTATGTGCCCGTAGCCTGTAGCGTATCCGGCTGGGCTGTTACCGCCTAATGAGGTTGCGAAGTCCCTTCCCCCATATTTCTCCGCAGCCCTTGCCACACCTTGAGCGAGTCTAGTGTAGAAGGGGGTCTTGGCTTCGGCTATGTTCTTGATAATCTGCGGGTAGACATTATCTGGGTCGCCCCACTTAGGCCTCAGCCCTAACGTCTTCTCATCCAACACCCCGTTTTCGAACGCCTCGGTCACCCAAGCCAGAACCGAGCCCGTCATCAAAGCATCCAACCCAAGGTCTTCACATAGGTCGATGAGTTCAAGTATGCGGCTTGGGCTGCTTATCCCAAGGTTGGAGCCTAGAGCAAACATGGGTTCATAGTTGTATGCGCCCAGCCTCTCCTCCTTGACGATCTCCGTCCTACCCCTCTCGTGCTCGGGTGCGAAGGTCTTTGTTAAAGAGCCAAGATGAATACACGCGACTGGACAGTTGGTGCAGCTAACCTTCCTCCTAAATACGGTTTCAGCGAACCTTTCACCAGACATCTCTTCCGCACCCTCAA
>CAYQXI010000011.1:0-11613 GCA_964421575.1 uncultured Nitrosopumilales archaeon | reverse complement strand
GACTGCTACACGTTTACCTTCGTTTATCTTCTTATCTATGTAAAGTATCAGCCGGTCGAGTTGGGCTTGTGATGGGGGGCAGTAGTCTGGGGACTGGTTCGTGGTAGTCCTCCAAGCAAGCGTCCGCTACATCTTTTGGTGAGACTAAGGTTTCGTCGATGTCCGCTAGGCGTATGAGGCAGTCTACACCGGCGGCTTTGAGAAACTTTAGATCATCTATGTTCCTTGGCCCTTTGCAGGCTGCTAGCTTATTTGGTATTAGCCAGGTGAAGTATAGCTCTTCAGACGGGTCGCCCATTTTTCTTCACCAGAGATTGTAGGTGGTGTCTGATTTCATCTTCTTTTGGTACGCCGATAAACGTTAGTTTTCCGTTTACTGCTAGGGCTGGTGTTGATGAGATTTCATACTTTAACATAATCTCGGGATGCTTTAAGACATCGATTTCCTCTACTCGTATATCGATCTTTTGTGCCTTTAGCTCCTCAACAACCCGATAGACACGCTTCTTTACCGCATCACAGTACGCGCATCGAGGGGATACAAGAATTTCGACTTTAACCATTAACGCTTAGTGGCATCTATTAAATCTGCTTTAACCCTTTCTCCGGCGGCTCTGAATACTCTCTTCTCAACCTCTAAGATACCTTCTTCACACCCAGCCTCCAAATAGGCGTCTAACAGATCTTTATTGAGGACTAGGAAGTTAGGCCCCCATTTGTAGATATTAAGCATCTCTTCAGCTTGCTCTTTTTGGGACACTAAGTAGAGTGCTGCAGCGGCTGCTTCTAGTGAGCTAAGTACACCTATGTGCCCATAGTGTACGGGGTTTGCGGCTATAAGAAGGGGTAGCCTAACTCTTTTACCCTTGATCTTATGCAGGAAGACCTCATCAGCCTTTTGCCAAGAGCAGTCTATAACAACGATACCGTAGGAAACATCTTCTTTTGGTGTGAATACTTTGGTTGAGGTTGGGTCGAGTACGACCATCTTGGGATGAATAGAGGCCAGCCTATAGATCGGGGTTGCTAGGCGCATTCTACACATCTTCGCTGAAGTGCATTTCTTAGGGTCATCTTGATGCATCTCATGCACGTATATTCTGACGGGCAACCGCTTTAGGTATGTCACATAGAGTTTATTAAGCGATTTAGGGAGTTTAGAAGATTCCCGGTTAAACTGTAGTGTAGGGTATCTTTAGTTCACGGTTTCTGAGCATCTTTAAGCCTTGAACGAAAGCTTCAGCAGCCTCATACGTGGTCAGCACTGGAACGCCTAGCTCAACAGCCTTACGCCTAATCAGATATTCGTCCTCAAGCATGCTCGCGAACTTCTCTAGAACCGTAGTTGATGGTATGTTTATGATAAGCTCGAGCTTACCTTCCACAAGGTAGTCTAGGATATTGGGTTTCCTCTCGGGTTCGCTGATCTTATGAAGGACAGCAACTTGCATCCCGCCTCTTTCCCTTAAATACTCTGCTGTATGCTCAGTAGCATACACATTGAAGTTAAGGTCTATGAGATCCCTAGTTAGGTGGAGTATTCGATCCTTCAGCTGAACACCACCCACCGTAATCAGAATGTTCCCGTTCGGTTTAGGGATCTTGAAACCAACAGCTATCAGAGCCTTTATTAGAGCCTCGTGAAAGGTGCTGCCAAAGCAAGCTACTTCGCCTGTAGAACGCATCTCTACACCTAACTGTGGGTCCGCTCCATCAAGCTGCATAAATGAGAATTGCGGCGCTTTCACGCAGACCTGTGTCATAGAGTGGTCTCCTCTGGGTAGGTTTGGAATCTTACCGTTAAGCATCGCTGCCGCAGCTAATGAAATCAGATTTACGCCAGTAGCTTTAGACACGAAGGGCATAGATCTAGAAGCCCTAAGGTTGCACTCTATCACATATACTACTCCATCCTTGTATAGGAACTGTATGTTAAAGAGGCCTTTTATCTTGAGGCTTTTAGCGATTCTGATAGCGTACTCTATAGCCTTCTGCTGAACTTGAGCTGGTAGGCGCTGAGGTGGGATACACATTATAGCGTCTCCAGAGTGCACACCAGCTTGCTCAAGATGCTCAATAACAGCACCAATATACACGGTTTCGCCATCACATACACCATCTATCTCAAACTCCAGCGCATCCATAATGAACTTACTTATCACAACCGGATGCTCCGGGCTGACTTTAGCAGCCCTAAGGAGAAACTGATCCAGCTGCTTCGGAGTCCAGACTACCCTCATAGCGGCGCCGCTCAAAACATAAGAGGGTCTCACTAAAATTGGGTATGAAACCTTCTTAGCGAACTCTTTCGCGTCTTCTAGAGATGTGAAAGCGCTCCACTCTGGTTGAGGTATGTGAAGCTCGTCTAAAAGCGCGCTGAATTTAGCCCTATCTTCAGCCCTATCTATGTTTACGCTTTCTGTGCCCAAAATCTTTACACCGTAGGCTGCTAAATGAGGAGCAAGATTGTTAGGCGTCTGCCCACCTACCGAAACTACGACGCCGAGCGGCCTCTCCTTCTCATATATGTCTAATATCCTCTCAAGCGTGAGTTCTTCGAAGTAGAGCTTGTCGCTCATATCGTAGTCTGTTGAGACTGTTTCTGGGTTGCAGTTAACCACAATAGCCTCTTCGATTCCGTTCTCTTTTAGCGCCCAAACCATATTCATAGTTGACCAGTCGAATTCAACCGAGCTACCTATCCTATAGGTGCCAGCGCCTAAGACGATCACCTTGCTCACAGGCTTGAACTCTATATCATCCGTAACCCCCGTGTATGTTAGGTAGAGGTAGTTGGTCTTCGCAGGCCACTCAGCAGCCAAGGTGTCGATCTGCTTAACTACCGGTACTATTGAAAGCTTCTTTCGTAGATCTCTTACTTCGGCTGCAGATATACCAATACATTCCGCTATCTGAGCATCTGAGAAGCCTAGCTGCTTAGCTCTGCGGAGCAGATCTGGGGCACCACCGTTTGCTACCTTTCTCGCATTCTCCCTTAGAGCCTTCTCCATTTCAACGATATTAGCTATCTTCTTTATGAACCACGGATCTATGCTGGTTAACTTGCTTATCCGCTCCACGGTAAAGCCTACCTTCAGGGCGTCTACGACGTCAAAGATTATCTCATCAGTCATGCGTTGAAGCCTAGATTCGATCTTATCAAGGTCTGTCAAGGGTTCACGTCTCGGATCTGCTACAAGTCCGATGCGACCGATATCTAACATTCGGATAGCCTTCTGCAGCGCCTCCTCGAAGCATCTACCAATAGCCATGACTTCACCAACAGACTTCATCTGTGTGCCGATGTGTCGAGTGACTTTATCAAACTTCGTCAAATCCCAGCGTGGCATCTTAACAACAACATAGTCGAGCGATGGCTCGAAGGCCGCTGTGGTGATGCCTGTGACCTTATTGATAAGCTCTGGTAGAGAGTAGCCTAAGATTAGTTTGGCGGCGATATATGCTATTGGATAGCCGGTCGCCTTAGATGCTAGGGCTGAGGAGCGTGATAATCTGGCGTTTATCTCGATAGCTGCGTATCTCTCGGAGTTAGGTTCTAAAGCGAACTGTATGTTACACTCCCCTATTATGCCGCAAGCTTGAGTGGCTTTGAGGGCTGCTGATCTTAGAAGGTGGTACTCGCGGTTATTGATGGTCTGAGATGGTGCTATGACGATGTTGTCACCAGTGTGCACCCTCATCGCCAATATGTTCTCCATATTACATACGGTTAGGCTGTTTCCGTAGGCATCTCTCATAACCTCATACTCTATCTGCTTCCAAGTGCCTATGTACTCCTCGATCAACACTTGGTGAGTGAGGCTGCTCATTAAACCTCTTGTCACGATCTCTTCGAACTCAAACTCGTTGAAGGCAACACCACTACCCCTACCTCCAAGTGTGTAGGCTACACGCACCATCACGGGGTAACCAAAGTCCTTGACGACCTTCTTAGCCTCCTCAAGCGAATACACAGCCACGCTCCTTGCTACAGGTATACCAGCATCCAGCATAGTCTTGCGGAATAGATCTCTATCCTCGGTCACTTCGATGCCTCGTATTGGTGTGCCGAGCACTTTAACACCATACTTATCCAACACGCCACGTTTAGCCAAAACAACACCACAGTTTAGAGCGGTCTGCCCACCAAAGGAGAGCACAATACTATCAGGCCGCTCAGCTTCGATAACTTCTGTGACAAAATCAGCGTTAACAGGGAGGAAGTAGACTTTACCCGCCAGCTTCTTATCAGTCTGGATAGTAGCTATATTCGGGTTTACGAGAACGGTATCTATACCCTCTTCTCTCAGGGCCTTTAGACACTGGCTACCTGAGTAGTCGAATTCACCAGCTTCACCTATCTTAATGGCCCCGCTACCTAAAACGAGCACCTTCTTTATATTTGGGTTACGCGGCACGGCTCTTCACCTCCATCTTCTCAGCGAACAAATCGAATATGAAGGTGGTATCGTAGGGTCCTGGCGAAGCCTCTGGGTGATACTGTACAGCCAAAAGAGGTTTAGATTCGTGATAAACCCCCTCAACCGTCTTATCATCAGCATTTATCATCCAAACCTCTAACCCACTCCCTTTCAGTGAATTTGGGTCTACAGCATAGCCGTGGTTCTGGCTGGTGATGTAGTTGCGTTCAGTTTTAAGGTCCAAGCACGGCTTATTCTGCCCCCTATGCCCATACTTCAGCTTATATGTGTCTCCTCCCAGTGAGAGGGCTATTATCTGCACACCAAGGCATATACCTAGCATCGGTATGCCTTCATCTATAAGAGATCTTACTGTTTGTATCGTCTTCACACAGATCTTTGGGTCTCCTGGTCCGTTGCTTACAAGTATTCCTTTCGGGTTGTACTCTAGGATCTCGGAGGCGGGTGTGTTGTATGGAACCCGAATAACCTTTAGACCCCTCTTCAGCAGCTCCCTTATTATGCCGTATTTTACCCCACAGTCTATCAACACAACCTTCTCCTCTCCCTCTCCGTAGATCTTAGGCTCCTTTATGCTGACCATGCTTACGAAGTCTTGCTCCCCATACCTCTCAGCCTTCGCCAACCTCCTCTTCATATCCTCTATGTCGACTTCGTCTTCAGAAACTGCTATCACACCCATCATAACACCGTGCACTCTAAGCCGCTTGGTCAACTCTCGTGTATCTACACCCTCTATCCCAGGAACACCCTCCTCATAGAGCCACTCATTGAGACTCTTCTTAGACCGCCAGTGGCTAGGTGCTTTACAGGCTTCGCTGACAACGACCCCAGAAACCTGCGCTCTATCCGATTCAAAGTTCAGAGGTATGTTATGCTCATCAACATCCGTATACAAAGGAACACCGTAATTGCCTATTAACGGGTAAGTGAAGGTCAGGATCTGCCCTCGGTAGGAGGGGTCGGTTATGCTTTCAGTATAACCCACCATGCCAGTGGTGAAGACGACTTCGCCTACTTTCTGCGTAGGGTATCCAAAGCCGCGCCCGAGAAAAAGCGTGCCGTCTTCGAGAAGTAGGGCCGCACTATACCCTCGGTCAGACGCGGTCAACACCTGTTTGAACCCTCCACCACTTTCTATCAACACTATTTAAGGTTAGCGTCGCCTCCTTTGTCACATTCGTAAGATTAGAGTAGTTAGGAAGACGGTCGGTAAGCGTTACAATTTTCATTATCATGTAGTTTAGTGTTAACGTAGAGGAAAAAGGTTTTTAATGCGTTGTGCAAAGTGATAGTAGATCTTTATGGCTTCAAAGGTTGAGATTGAAGATACGTTTGCTGAAGCATTCCCCATGCTTGCAAGCAGAATACTTATCACAGCTGCAAACGAAGAGTGGGCTCGAATAGCAGCTAGAACCGCCACAGGCTTCGCTTCATCCATAATTATGTCTCCTGCTGAGGCTGGTGTTGAAGGGCCTCTTGTTCCGCCTGAGAAGACACCTGATGGGCGTCCTGGTGTATATATTCAGATCTATCATAGGACGGGGCACGAGCTTAAAGCTCAGCTCATCTCAAGAATAGGGCAGTGTATTCTAACCTGTCCCACTACGGCAGCCTTCGACGCTATGCCTCACCCGAGGAAGATGCTTCGGATAGGTGCATCTATCCGGATGTTTGGAGACGGCTATGAGAAGAAGGATAAGTTGGGTGATAGGACGATCTGGCGGATACCAGTTATGGAGGGCGAGTTCATAATCGAGCATAAATTTGGTATAAGAAGGTGTGTGGCTGGCGGCAACTTCCTAGTTATGGCTGAGGATCAAGCTTCAGCGCTAAAAGGGGCTATGCAGGCTGTGAAGGCTATGGAGAAGATAGAGGGTGTGGTACTAACCTTCCCAGGTGGGATATGCAGATCAGGCTCGAAGGTCGGTTCGATGAAGTATAAGCTTCCAGCATCTACTAACCATCCCTTCTGCCCAGTACTTAAGGGTGTGGTGCCCGACTCTAAGGTCCCTGATGGTGTTAAGAGCATATATGAGATCGTATTTAACGGCATAACGACCGAGGTTGTCAAGAAGGCTACGGCGGTTGGTGTAAGGGCGGCTGCTGAAGTAGAAGGTGTAAAGAAGATCTCTGCCGTCAACTTTGGTGGTAAGCTCGGTCCGTTCCAGATAAGTCTGAAGGAAGCTTTAGAATCGCTAAAGTGAAGATTCGTTTAGCTGGTAGACTGAGCCGTCTTTCCGAGCAACGTAGATGATCGGGGAGGGTAGGGTGAAGAGACCAGTATCTATTACGCCAGCTACCTCCTTTATTTTATAGTGGAGGGTTTTTGGTTCAGCGATCTCCCCGAAATCTACATCTAATATGATGTTACCATTCTCTGTTAGAAGCGGGTAGCCTTTTCTATCCACTCTTATAACCGCTTTGCCTCCAAGCGCCTCTAACCTCTCCTTTACATACCATCTCGCGAAGGGTAGAACCTCAATAGGCACGGCTCTGTTAAGCCTCTCCACCACCTTACTTTCATCAACCATAATCACACACATTTTCGCTGCTGACAAAAGCACACGCTCCCTAAGTAAGGCCCCACCCCCGCCTTTGATCAAGTTAAGGCGCCTATCGACTTGGTCAGCACCATCAAAAGTCCATTCTATCTCTTTGATGAGTGAGGGGTCGCCTATCCTAAACCCCCATTCTAGGGCTTTGGCTTCTATCTGCATAGATGATGGTATAATCGTTAAAGCCTTCGCCCCCTCTGTTTTAGATAAAGCTTCGATGAAAGCTGCGACGGTTGAGCCGCTACCTAAACCGATAACACCACTTTTAGGGGCGAGGGAGGCTACGAGCTCCGCCATCTTGTAGATGTGCTCTTTCTGCATCGCCTTCAGCCTTCTAGGTCTATCTGCTCAAGTCTAGCAAGCGCATCTAAGACTTCTTCTCTGATCTCCTTTATCCTCGACTCGGCTTCGCTTTCAGGTGGCTTCTTCTTGCGCTCAACCTTCTTCTCTTCAACAACTACTTTCGGTTTAGGTTCTTCTTTCACAGTTTGCTGTAGCCCCCTTAACGCTTCTAGTTGAGTTCTAGCTTCTTTCAACCTATCCTCTATCTGCGCGATCTTCCGCTCAAAAAGGTTGAGCAGTTCTTGCCTAAGGTTCTCAAGCTCACCTACCTCTATTAGTAGATTCAAATCATTCAATTTTGCCTCTATCTCCCTAAGCTGCTCTCTATACTTCGCGGATAGTCTTTCACGATCCTCCCTACCTATTTTACCGGCTGCTTCGGCTTCGTAAAGCCTTGTAATCGCGCCTGTAATCAGCTCTTTTTCTAGAAGGAGCGTCTTAAGTTCACGCTTAGCTCTTTCCAACTCTACATCTGTAACCTGCTTTTCAACTACCCCTCTGCTCCTTAGATCCAATTTAGGTGGGCTTGTGCCGCTCGGCTGAGCCTGTTTCTTTTGAGAAAATCTTGTACGGTATAAGAAGTAGGATACGCTTACAGCAGCCACTATTCCTCCTCCAACGGCAGCTGCTACTATGTCCAACCACACCTTAATTACTCGTAGTATTAGTTAAACTTTCTACGCGCTATCTGATCTTCTGACCAAGCCAAGCGTATTTTCGTATCTTCGGGCTTGCGCCAAACCCGCAGTGTGCACACACTTTATGCCTTACGTGGTAAGAGTGCCTACCACACCTTCTGCATACTATGTGGGTTTTATGCTTTCCACGCTTTCCAAACGAGGGTGTTCCTTTAGTCATAACATCTCACTCTCTATGGTGGAGAGACCATCACCACATTATCTCCTCTAACTATTATAGTTCCGAGCTTTTCGGTTCTGCCATCCTCCAAGATGGTTTCTGAAGAATCTAAAACCAGATTCATATGTTGGTCAAAGCCTTGGAGTGTGCCTCGGATCACTTGACCACCCTTCAGTTTGATGAGTACTGTTTTGCCGAGGCTTTCGTCCAAGACTTTGATAGCCATATCCACGCTCATTTGCCCTCGCCTTTCTCTATGTAGCAGAAGCACCCTATTAACCATATATATGTTTTAGGTTGATTTCTTTTTGCTACCTAGCTTTAACCCTATTAGCAAGACGATGAAGCCTATGAGAAGGGTTATCTGTGGCAAGATCTCCATCTGCGAATTCAGGTGATGCGTCAACACCTTTTCGCTGATCGTGAAGACAACGCTCCGCCTACTTTCTTGCGCGTTTTCGAAGACCGCGTAGTATCTGCCAGCCTCTTCGAGCTCGATGGTTTGGTTATAGTTGGGTTGAGCGATGGCTGCAGCATAAACCCCGCTTCTGGCTAGATTTCGGCTCTCCCAAGCTTTTAGCCCATCTTCATCCATAAGGTAGAAGTTCAGTGGCCCATCTGCTTCGAAGCTGATGAGTATAGCGACCCTATCGGGGTTGTTCGGTAGATCTATTTCCACCTTCACTCTATCTTTCTCGTTGATGCTGAGTAGCGTCAATGGTAGGAGGGGCTCTTCTTTGTAAGATGTGTATGTGAAACCAAGTGACTTTGAGAGAGCTAGGGTTACCGAGGGGTTGATTACACCGGTGTAAAGTCCTACTAGAAATAGGATTAGACCAACAGCGACGATCTTCGGCTTCAAGGAAACACACCAATCAGCATCAAATAATCTATCATGTAAGGGTATTTATCATTTAGGTATTAAAGAAGGTTAAGGCTTCCTCGACGATCTTCGCCATATCCCTTGGGTTTGCTCTAAGCCTATGCCCAGCATCAAACAAGAGAAGCTTCTTAGGCTCATTAGCTGCGTTATAGAGTTTGTAAGCTTGCTCAACCGGTACCACCTCATCTGATCTGCCGTGTGCTATGACGATGGGTCGGGGTGCTATGAATCTTATCCACTCATAGGGCGCATACTTTGAGGCCTCTTGTATCACTCGATCTATGAAATCAGATTTACCGTCTCCCCTTATTACCCCAGCCGCTAAGGCTCTCTCGAGGAGGAGTCTCGCGACACTCGTGTTGATAATGCAAGGAGCGCTGCAGGAGACGACGCCTTTAACGTTGAGGTTCTTTGCTGCTACGTAGATGGATACTACCCCACCCGCGCTGAACCCGATTAGATACTGCTTATAACCCTCTAACCGGGAAGATAAGTATCTTAGACACGCTTCAGTATCCTCAACCCAGTTTGAAAGGCTGAAGCATCCCTCGCTACCGCCTGTGCCTCTGAGGTTTATGAGAGCAGCCGAAACACCTCTTTCAGTAAACAGAGAGGCTAGATCTAAGTAGCCCTTCTGCTCAACTGGTTCTGGTGCATTTGGTAAGCCATGAAGGATGCTGAAGACTACACTCCTCCCTTTTTCAGGTAAGCAGAGTGTGCCTCTAACTCTGAAGCCGCTAACTAGTAGGGTGATAGGCTCGCTTAGCATGGTTAAATCTAAATACTACGCTTCCTGATATTTAATTGTAGAGTTTAGAGTTGGTTGGAGTAAGACTTTCTGTTGTAGATGTGAATTTATGTGTAGGCTGCCAATGCTGTATGTTCGCTTGCTCACGCAGATTTGGCGTTGCTGGTTTAAGTAAGACAGCCATCCTCATACGCTCTGCAGGCGGTATAGAGCGTGGATTTGTGGTCCAAGTATGTAGAGCCTGTGAAGATCCACCTTGCGCCGCTGTATGCCCAACCGATGCCTTGAAACTTAGACCGGGTGGGGGTGTGCTTCTTGATGCGGCTAAATGTATTGGCTGCAAGCTTTGCGTAGAAGCTTGCACCGTGGATGCGGTTCTTTGGGATGACGAATCAGATAAGCCTATGATCTGTGTGCACTGTGGACTCTGCGCTCAAGCCTGTCCTTATGGTGTGTTAGAACTCTCTAGAGGTGGTTGAGTTGATTGAGGAAGACCCTATTCAGAATGTCCTCTACGTTGATTTAACGCGACGCAGATACTGGGTTGAGAAGAGACCCGATCTCTTTGAGAAGTATATCGGAGGCTCAGGCGCAGCCATAAAACTCCTCCTAGAAGAGTGTAAGCATGGTGTCGATCCCCTCAGCCCAGAAAATCCGATAATATTTGCTGTAGGGCCTTTAAACTGCGTTTTCCCGATGGCTTCTAAAACGGTAGCTATGTTCAAGTCACCCCTAACAGGCAACTTAGGTGAAAGCCACGCTGGTGGTAGAAGTGGCATAGCGCTCAGATCAGCTGGTTTCGGTGCGCTGGTCATAAAAGGGGCGAGTGATACACCGATCTACCTCTCCATTTACAACGGTAAGGTGAGTTTCAGAGACGCTAGAGTACTTTGGGGGATGAGAAGCAGTTATACCGTCGGTAGAGTGATCAGAGAGCGGGAGCCTAAGGCTGGGCTCAGGACTATCATGAGAATAGGTCGGGCTGGTGAAAAGCTGGTTAGATATGCTTGCGTAATAACAGAAACCTACAGACACTTCGGCAGACTAGGTCTCGGCGCTGTCTTCGGAAGCAAGAAACTCAAGGCGCTAACCCTAGCTGGCACAAACAACATAAGGGTTAAGGACATCAAAGCCTACAAAGAACTATATCAAGAGATATTTAAAGCGGAGACGACCGCACCAGCCCTAAAGAAGTACCACGATATCGGCACACCGATGAACGTAATGCCACTCAACAATCTGCAAGCCCTCCCAGCCTATAACCTTAAGAGCGCAAAGCTAGATGGAGCTGAACATATCTCAGGCGAAAACTTAGCTAAAAACTACTTGGGTAGGAGGGTTTCTTGTGGGCACTGCCCAGTGAGCTGCATACACCTCGCAGCCCTAAGAGAGCCTTATGAGAAGGAGCCCTACTTCTACAAAACGACTATGATATCTTATGACTACGAGCCTATTTACGCTTTGGGGAGTATGTTGGGCATAACTTCGCCAGAGGGGCTACTGAAGCTGATAGATGAGGTTGAGGTTGCTGGTTTAGATGCGATGAGTTGTGGTGTAGCCTTAGCTTGGGCTACAGAAGCCGTTGGAAAAGGAGTGGTAAGCAGCGGACCCGATGGCTCCATAGTAAACCTTAGATGGGGGGATTATAACGCATACATAAAAGCCGTTGAGTATATCGTGGAGCAGCCGAACGAATTCTACAAAGCGCTTGCACAAGGTGTTGAATACGCAGCAACAAAATACGGGGGCTTAGACTACGCGCTAGCATTTGGCGGGAACGAG
>CAYQXI010000010.1:0-19981 GCA_964421575.1 uncultured Nitrosopumilales archaeon | reverse complement strand
AACGCCGAAAGAGAGGTTAGATGAGGCGCAGAGGTTAGCCAGAGCCTTAGGCAGATGCATAAGAGTAATAGGTGAAGTGCAGGAAGGAGCAGCCACCGTGGAATATATAAATTCAAGCGGGAGGAGAGTTCTTGAGAGAAGAGGATGGATACACCTCAGCAAACCGTTAAAGGGTAAAAATAAGAGAGTTGAGCCGGCTACCGAAGCCGACTAGAGGGGCGTCTTCAGATGACTTGGGCTACTGCGTAGTTCGGGCGAATCTGTGTGATTCTTATCTTTACCGTATCTCCTTGCTTGGTGTTAGGTATGAATATGACGTAGCCCTCAATTCTTATGAGACCGTCGCCTCTTCTACTGACCTCTGAGACGGTGACTTCAAGTTCGTCTCCCACTTTAACCGGCTTTGGCTTAAAGAAGACCTTTGGTATACGCTGCCTTCTCCTTCCACGCTCACTCTCAGGATGCTCTACATCTTCTGACATACCTTATTACGTCCTTTCTTCAAGCCAATAGATGGGGGTAAAGGATATTTAAAGTTAAATGAGGTAAGTAGGTGTGATGGGGGAAGTAATCAACGAAGGCGATGACGTGTTACTGTATCTTAGTGGAGAAAAACGCTGGCTAATCAAGGTCAAAGCAGACAAGAGAATACATACACACGCAGGCTACATAAACGGCTCTGCCCTAATAGGTAAGAGGTATGGTGAAGCCGTCAAATCTAACCTTGGGAGAACATTCTGGCTCCTCAAACCTACGATAGAAGACTACGTGCTTAAATGCGAAAGAAGAACCCAAGTCGTGTACCCGAAGGATATGGGGCTGATAGTCGCCAAGACCGGGCTAACTTCAGGCTCAATAGTGGTAGAAGCTGGTACAGGAAGCGGAGCTCTCACAATGTTCCTAGCGAACATCGTCAAACCAAACGGGCACGTGTATTCGATGGAGGTTAGAGAAGAGTTTCTGGACGTGGCGCGGAGAAACCTTAAGAGGAGTGGGCTCTTGGATTACGTCACCCTAATAGCTGGAGACGCCTCCCAAGGTTTTGGCGTAACAGACGCGGATGTAGCGGTCCTTGATGTAGGTGACCCGTGGAGGCTGGTTGACGCTGCTTGGAGGGCTCTTAAAGGCTCAGGGATGCTGGTATCTATATCCCCGACTTTCAATCAAGTTGAAAAGACACGGGAGGCTTTAATTAACGCCGGGTTTGTTAATATTGAGTGCGTAGAGGTGCTGGTTAGGAGCATAGAGGTTAAGACAGGCGCTACCCGACCAGCTACAAGGATGGTCGGCCACACAGCCTACCTAACCTTCGCGCGCAAAGCCCTTGGTGATGAAAAAACATTAAAGGAAGGGGCGTCGGAGCAGAAGGAAGTGGTGTCTGATGAAGAAGGATAGTGTTGAAGACGCCACCTTTATCCTCTACATCATCCCAATACTGCTTAACGGAGGCTACGGGCTCTGGAGCTGGGTTGCTGGAGGTGCTGATTTGGCGGCGCTCCAACAAGTATACATACAACTAACAAGGGAACCCATCATCTTCCTAATCGGCTTACTCGCTGTTTGCGTAGCAGTAATCTTAGACGCTAGATACCTAAGCCCTATTGAGGATGTAGATAGGCGTGTTACGAGATTAGCGGTCTTCTGCTTCATAACAGCTCTGATAATCGCCCTAATCTCCACAGAGTTTAACCTAAGCAGCGGATTAACCCTATTCCTACAAGGAAGATACGCGCTGATCTTTCCGGCGCTGCTGATGGTACTCAGCTTTCTTTTTAGAGTTAGGGGGCTGAGCTCGACTTCTCTTAAGAGTGTGAGACGTTGGCTTTCTCTTCTCCTACTTCTAATTTCGCCCTTAACGCTCTATCTACTTTGGAGGCTTGGTGTCGTGTGGTATGCTATGTTCGCAGTACCCCTCCTCCTAGTGATCGCCTCACTAGCATTAATGATAAGGAGTTAAGACCACTCATCGAGAGTTCCTTTCACAACCCTCTTTCCTTCTAGATCTGGGAAACTTATTTCGCCATAAACCCCGTCGAAACCCGGTTTAATCCTAACCCTATTCTCTCTGACCGCTTTTATAGCAGATGCGACTTCCGGTCCAACCAATCTACTTATTTCAGAATATGGTGCGTTAAAGGCTGCGTTGAATTCGTTACCGAACGCTTCTATAAGCGTATTATACTTGCTCTGAACGGTTTTTGTAAAAGTGGATGTGCCTAAAACACTACTTATGATTTCAGCTAGAGGAAGCATATATTTGAAATCTGGTGCGTTTTGCGGTCTGTAGCCTAGTGGTCTATCAGCCAACTCCTCTACCCTTTGCTCTACACCCAATGTCATCTTCTTGCCGCACTTCGGGCAGATGCAGTTCACTTTTAACGCCTCTTGGGGCGACATAGAGACATTGCACATTCTATGCCCAGTCCAGTGATACTTACCATACTGCGGATATGTTTCAATCGTATACTTCAACCTACTCCTACCGCTCCTCCTAAGGGCATTTACCACCTCACTAAAACTCAACTCCGTAAGCTCAAACACATTAGCCTCTCTACCGAGTCTGTGTGGGAGTGGTGAATGGGAATCGCTGTTCGAGACGAGTAGGTATTTGTCGAGGCGGCTGAGGCGCCAGTTCATAAGCGGATCGCTCGATAAACCAGTTTCAAGCGCGTGTACTTCATCAGCCTTGTCTTGGTAGCATTCTTCCACTAGGTTAAAGCCGCTTACAGAGCCGAAGAGGCTCCACCAAGGTGTCCAGATGTGCGCTGGGATGACTTCTATCTGCTTAGAGAGTGAGGTGGTTATGTCGAGGAGCTCAGCTGCGGTTATGTTGAAAGTGGGGCGACCATCTTGTGCTATGTTCCCTTGCGTCTTGAGCAGATCTGCCAGCTGCTTCGCTTCGTCCAAAGAGGGGAGCAATATTAGGTGGTGTATCCTCCTGCTCTTACCCTTGTATTCGAAGACCGTAGCAACTTCTACTGTAACCATAAACTTTGGGCTATCCGCTACCCTCCTACTCACATAAAGACCATTGCCCTCTGGGAGAAGCTCCTCCTCTAATTCTTGGAGCCATTTAGGGTGTAGGGCGTCACCCGTACCTATGAGATGCAGACCTTTTATCTTACCGTAGTATGCGAGGGTGCTTATTCTCATATCCTCGCTTGTTGCTGCGCTGTATCTAGAATGTATGTGTAGATCAGCGACTATCTCCATCAACTATCTTTGCTAACCTCTTACATATCAACCCTTCTTTTGTCAAAGACTTCTAATAGGCTTTTGCGAAATAAGCTGTAATCTTTGCTTCTTTACCACAGTAAACGCACTTCTTAAGTGAGGAATCTGCTTCAAAAGGCACAACCCTTATGTCAGCACCAGTCTCCTCTTTGATCGAAACCTCACACGTTTGATCTCCACACCAACCCGCTTTTATGAAGCCCCCTTTAGAGGCTAAGATCTGCTTAAACTCTTCATAGGATTCTATAGTGGAGCATAGTTCTCTGAACATAGCCTCAGCCCTCTTCTTAAGCCTAGTTTGTAGGACATCAAGCAGTTCTTTAGCCTTTTCAACAACAGCGCCTTCCTCAACAACGACTCTCTCGCTCGTATCTCTTAAGGCGAAGGTAACTGTGCGGTTCTCAAGGTCTCTGGGGCCGATCTCCAACCTAAGCGGTACGCCTCTAAGCTCCCATTCATTAAACTTCCAGCCTGGGGTATATTCTTCTCTATCATCACAATAGGCTCTTACACCGTTTTCTGTAAGCAGAGCAGTAAGATCTTTTGCCTTAGAAGCGAGTTCCTCATTTGGCTTATCTTTATAGAAGATGGGTATCACGATCACTTGTATTGGTGCTATCTTAGGGGGGAGTATCAGACCTTTATCATCTCCGTGCACCATAATGACCGCCCCTATGAGCCTCCAAGATACACCCCAAGATGTCTGCCACACGTAGTGCTCTTGCTTATCTTGACCAAGATACTTTATTTCGAAGACTTTGGAGAAGTTCTGCCCAAGGTTGTGTGAGGTCCCCATCTGTAGCGCTTTGCCGTCTGGCATGATGGCTTCTAAGGTGGTTGTATAAAGGGCGCCAACGAACTTTTCACGCTCCGTCTTACAACCAGCCAAGACGGGGATGGCGAGATATTCTTCGATGAACCACTTATAGAGGTTAAGGATGGTGAGTACCATCTTATCAGCCTCTTCTTTCGTAGCGTGCGCGGTATGCCCTTCTTGCCAAAGGAATTCGGAAGTCCTTATGAAGGGTTTTGTGGACTTAATCTCAGCTCTCATAACGGAGTTCCAGAAGTTTAGGAGTAGGGGTAGATCTCTCCAGCTTCTGATCCATTTCGAGTAGGAGCTGTAGGCGATCGTCTCTGATGTCGGTCTAACAGCAAGCCGCTCATTCAATTTATTGTCACCAGCCTCAGTCACCCAGAAGACTTCGGGGACAAAGCCCTTGAAGTGCTCCGCTTCTCTTTTCAGTATGCTCTCTGGTATCAACGCTGGGAAGTAAGCGTTTCTAACACCAAGCCTCTTGAATTCGCGATCTAAGACGCTCTGAATTATCTCCCAGATCTGGTAGCCGTAGGGTCTGAGCACCATGAAGCCTTTGGCTGAAGCGTAGTCAGCTAGCTCAGCCTTTAAGACGACTTGGTTATACCACTCTGAGAAGTCTTCAGATTTCTTTACGGTTATGCCGATGTCTTTACTCAACTTCCTACACCTATGCTTGTTACTCTGATTTAGCGGTGAGGTAAGTTGGTTTATAAAATGCTCTTAAAACAATAATCAAGTAGATCCCAGCCGCAATAGTATAACCCACAAGGGATGGTAGGGCTTGCGCTACAAGCCCAGCATCCATAAGAAGAGAGGAAGCATAAGCCATATACGCAAAAAGAACTAGGTTGTATAGGCTTGTTGCGGTGTAGAAGCTCCACCCATAACCTGAGCTTAAACCCTTTACCATAAGCACCCCAGCCGCTAGTGAGAGTAGACCTACACCTATCGTGTGTATGCTACTTTCAGAGGTTAGGGAGGCTATGATCCAGAAAGCGCCTGTTATGAAGAAGAGTATAGCTGTTAGCGGTATGGGTCTGGTCTTCTTGTCACCCTTCATCGCGAGCACGATCCATCGAGGAATCTGTAAGCGATTTAACCTTTTCTAAGAGCTTAGCATTTATCTCTTGTTCCCTTATGTTTGCTGCTTCACTATGCTGGGCGATTAGAATATATCTTGCCGCAACAGATTAGGTGGATGGCTGTGGGTTATATTGGCGAGCATGGGAGCAACGCTATCTGATAAGATTAAGGAACTTACTGCACACTCCACATCAATACCGCAGTCTATTCTTATTTCAGCCACGTATGATGGTGAGAAGAAGAAGGCTGTGCTAAAATTTTATGACGAAAAGACCGGCAGAATATACTTCTGGTACGACACAACCGGTCACAAACCCTACTGTTATAGTAGGCTAAGCCCTTCCGAGCTGAAGGTGCTTGAAGGTAGGGATGACGTCGTCGAGCTTAAAGTCGAGAAGAAGATCGATCTTCTGAGAGACGCAGAGGTGGAGGTCACTAGGATAGTAGCAACAGACCCCCTAGCTATAGGAGGACCAAGCAAATCGAGTATACGTGATGTCATAGAGGCTTGGGAGGCCGATATAAAGTATTATGAAAACTACCTATACGATAACAACCTCGTCTGCGGAGCCTACTACGCAGTTGTGGACGACTCCATAAAGCCGATAAACTACGAGCCTCCGGATTCGGTAAAGAGTAGGCTGCAGAAGCTTTTAGATGAAGCAGACCCAGAGCTGAGAAGATATATCGAGGAATGGGCTGCTCTCTTAAGCCAACCTACACCACACTTAAGGCGGGTAGCCCTAGATATAGAGGTTCTGGCATCTGAAGCTAATCGCATACCAAACCCTGAAGAAGCATCACAGCCAGTTATCGCAGCAGCCTTGGTCGGTGATGATGGGTTAAAGAAGGTGCTTGTGCTAAAGCGTAACAACGAGACGATTACCGCAGCACTTATAGGTGAGGGTGTAACCTTTAGACTCTGTGAAAATGAGAATGAACTACTGAGAGAAGTGTTCTCGACGATTCTCGAATATCCTATTCTTATAACATTTAACGGCGATCAATTTGATCTAAATTACCTCTATCACAGAGCGTTAAGGCTGGGCTTCACAAAAGATGAGATTCCTATCTCGTTAGGGAGGGATGTTGCATCTATCAAGCACGGAGTCCACATAGATCTCTATAAAACATTCAACAATAGATCTCTACAGGTCTATGCCTTTGGAGGCAAATATGTGGAGCATACGCTCAGCGCTGTTGCTGAAGCGCTGCTGGAAGAGAGTAAGATAGAGTTTGAAGGGGAGATAGGTGATCTGTCTCTTGAGGAGCTGGCGAGGTACTGCTATAATGATGCTCACCTCGCTATGAGGCTCACAACCTTCAGAGGCGAACTTCTGTGTAAGCTGCTGATTGTGCTCTGCAGAATCGCTAAGATGCCTCTTGACGACGTATCGAGGCTAGGTGTTTCAAACTGGATCAGAAGTATGCTCTACTTCGAGCACAGAAGGAGGAATATCCTCATCCCAAAGCAGAAGGAACTTGAGGAGAAGGGTACCGCTGCTACTACAGCGATCATTAAAGGTAAGAAGTATAGAGGGGGGGTAGTCATCGAGCCCAAGGCTGGTGTCTTTTTTGATGTCAGTGTGCTTGACTTCGCAAGCCTATATCCTAGCATAATCAAGGTCTACAACCTATCTTATGAGACGGTTAGGTGTGTGCATGAGGAGTGCAAAAGCAACATCGTGCCCGAAACTAACCACTGGACTTGTAAGAAGAGAAGGGGTATTACATCACTGCTCATAGGCTCCCTTAGAGATCTAAGAGTCGGCTACTATAAACATCTCGCTAAAGAGAAGACCCTTTCTGAAGACGATAAGGAACTGTATAACATCGTTTCACAGGCGCTTAAGGTAATCTTGAACGCAAGCTACGGTGTAATGGGTGCTGAAATCTTCCCACTCTACTGCCTACCAGTGGCTGAAGCGACCGCTGCACTAGGTAGATATGTGATCACCCGAACTATAGAGAAGAGCCGAGAGCTCGGGATAGAGGTCATCTACGGGGATACCGATTCACTCTTCCTCAAAAGCCCTAACCCTGAGCAGCTGGAAGCGATAAAGAAGTGGGCTGAGACCGAACTCAACATAGAACTCGAGCTAGACAAAACCTATAGATACGTGGCGTTCAGCCAGCGTAAAAAGAATTACATGGGCGTGCTACCCGATGGAAAGGTCGATGTAAAGGGCCTTACGGGCAAGAAGAGCCACATACCAAACTTCATAAAACAAGCCTTCTACGACTCACTGAAGATACTCAGCGAAGTTAAAACAAAAGACGACTTCGACAAAGCAAAGGAGAGCATAAGACAGCTCCTAAGACAAAGGTACCTAGATCTGAAGAATAGAAGGGTGCCGCTTGAAGATCTAGCCTTTCACGTTATGATAGGCAAATCACCCGATAAATATACTGAGACTACACCTCAACATGTGAGGGCGGCGAGGCTGCTTATGGCTAGGGGTAAAGAGGTCAAGGCTGGGGAGATAATTTCTTTTGTAAAGACGGTAACGCCGCCGGGTGTAAAACCGATATCTCTTGCTTCACCTGAAGAGATAGATGTTGATAAATATCTGGAGCAACTTAAGAGCACATTCGATCAGATACTGGATGCTCTTGGCTACGAGTTTAACGAGATTTTGGGTGTGACGAAGCTAGAAGAGTATTTCTGGGGAGGGTAATCCATATACTTTCAGATACAGAAGCGTTATATGCCACGAGAGGTGGGGGGTAGTGGAGACAAAGAGTAACATGACTGTACCCGGAGACAGACTCGCTGTGATAGAGGAGTTCGAATCTGGTGAAGGCACCTATGTGCATGATGGTGTAATACGAGCAAACATCGTAGGCGTAGTTCATAAAGATATTGTAAATAGGAAGATAGTGGTTAAAAGAGAGAAGGTGAATATACTCCCAAAGGCTGGCGACATCATAATAGGACAGGTTGAGACAGCCCAGCCCTCTGAGGTAAATATTAGAATCCACTTCATAAACGATTTACCCTCTCAAAAAGGATTTATCGGCATGCTCCTCCTACGTGAGAATGAAAGTAAGGTAAGTAAGGGGAACAAGCTGCCTTGCAAAGCTGGAGATCTAGTCAGGGCAAAGGTAGCGGCTAACGTTGATATGATAATAATCTTGACTCTATCTTGCCCGAAATGTGGAGTCATATATGCTCTCTGCAGCCTTTGCGGAGGCCAGTTGGCTAAGATGGATAGTAGGTTAAAATGTGTAGAATGTGGTAATGTTGAATACCGCGTCATCGCCCCAGATTACGGTAAAGTTAGATTACCGCCTTAAATTTTTAAATATTAAATTTTTAGAGAAGATCTTATTAATCTCTGGTGGTTGGGGTTAAAGGTTAGTGAGGTATGAGCATCGTAAATAACCCGCCAACTTATATTTGGTTTAACGGCTCTATTAAGCGGTGGAGTGAAGTAAATCTACCTGTACTTACACACGCTCTACATTATGGTACAGCCGTCTTTGAAGGGATTAGGGCTTACCCTTCTGCTGACAATCTGAATATCTTTAGGCTTAGAGACCATCTAGATAGGCTTCTTTACTCTGCTAAGATCTATTACTTCGATATTAAATATGGTATAGAGGAACTTGCAAAAGGTGCAGTGGATGTTATTAGAGCCAATGGATTCAAAGGCAGAACATACATACGCCCAATCGTGTTTGTGGGGTTTGGCGGCATAGGCTTAGACTACACAGGCTTCCCTATAGAGGTTGCAATAGTAGCAGTACCATTTGAGAGATACTTCCACAAACCTGCTGTTAGAGTAAAGGTTTCTACGTGGAGAAGGATATCGAATGAAGCCAACCCACCTTTAGCTAAAGCTGCGGGTAACTACATTAACTCAGCACTGGCCAAGCAAGAAGCTATAAGAGACGGTTATGATGATGCTATTCTACTAGATCACCGAGGATATGTAGCTGAGGGCACAGGTGAAAACATCTTTATAGTGAAAGGTGGGGTTGTGTATACACCACCTATTTCTTCAAGTATCCTAATGGGCATAACAAGAGACACCGTAATTAGATTACTTACAGATTTAGGCTATAAAGTTGTTGAGAGAGATATCGATCGAAGCGAACTCTACATATGTGATGAAGCATTCTTCTGCGGCACAGCAGCCGAAGTAACACCGATCGTTGAAATCGACCGAAGACGTGTAGGGAATGGTGAAATAGGGTCTATAACGAGGCAGATTCGTGACGCATACCTAGATGTGGTAGAGGGTAGAAATAAGAAGTATGCACACTGGCTTACACCGGTCTACTAAACTTATAGTGGCCTTTCAGGGGGAGAGAGGCGCCTATAGTGAGGAGGCTGCTCTATCCTACTTTGGCTCGAAGATAGAATTCTTACCTTGCAAAACGTTAAAGGCGGTCTTCCAAGCAGTAGAGAGCGATATGGCAACTGTTGGTATGGTGCCTGTGGAGAATTCACTAGAGGGCGCGGTCTCAGAAACCTATGATCTTCTCCTATCAAGCAACCTCATCGTATCAGGGGAATACAATCTCAGAGTTAGGCACTGCCTCATAGCCAACCAAGGCGTAAGGATAGAAGATGTAAGGAGGGTTTATTCACATCCGCAAGCACTTGCTCAGTGCAGAAGATTTCTAGATACGCTCGGCGTAGAAATCATACCGTATTATGATACAGCGGGAAGCGCCTATATGATAAAGCGTGAAAGGTTGATGGACGCAGCAGCAATAGCGAGTAAGAGGGCTGCGGAGATCTATAGTCTCCAGATACTCGCTGAGTCTATTGAAGATAGCCCTAATAACTACACAAGGTTCTTTGTTATAGGCAAGTTTGAACGCGAGCCTACTGGTAGGGACAAAACGTCAATAGTCTTTACAACGAAACATGTGCCTGGAGCGCTGTACGCTGCGCTCGGTGTCTTCGCTAGAAGGGGTATAAACTTGACTAAAATAGAGTCAAGACCGACAAAGCAGACACCTTGGGAATATAACTTCTATGTAGACTTTGAAGGGCACAAATTAGATGTGAGTGTTCACGAGGCGTTAGAGGAGCTCAAGGCTCACACACTTTACATCAAGATTTTAGGCTCTTACCCTAAAGCAGAACAGCCAACGTAATGGAATTCACTTCTAATATTGAGAAAGTTTGGTGAGATCACATCTCTCTGTGGAGAGAATTACCCCTCCTATGTCACCCACCAAACTTCTACAACAACTTACAAATCGTTTCTTTAGATTACTCTTTTAGTTACCTAAGCCCAGCTCATCGTGAATAGCTCGCAAAGCCTCAACGGCATCTCTCTCCTTCAGCGCGAATGATATGCTGAGTTCGGACGAACCTTGAGCGATCATCCTTATATTTATACCGCGCTTTGCTACAGCGCCAAAGATCTTAGCGGCAACTCCTGGGGTTCCCTTCATACCCGCACCTACAGCAGCTATTACAGATATATCATCTTCATACTGAACCTCAGAGACCACCCCTTTACCGAGTAACGCAAGCTCTAATGCTGTGACTGCTTTATGCAACAAGTTGCGTCTCACAACAATACTTATGTTAGACTCAGAGATGCTCTGTGAGATCATCAGTATGTTGACGCCGCTCTTGGCTAAAACGTCGAATATCTTTGCTGCTGTACCGAGTTTGCCGACCATCCCTGCCCCACTAACTGTGATTAGGCCTACATCTCTGACTAGAGCCAAAGCCTTAACCACTTCTCCTACCTTTAGTTGGGTAGTTGAGGTTATGAGCGTTCCGGGTTTTTCGTCAGCAAACGTATTCTTCACTCTAACTGGTATGCCTTCTTCAGCCACTGGTTCTATCGCTCTTGGGTGTATCGCCTTTGCTCCAAGCGCGGTCATCTCAAGTGCTTCCGCATAAGAAATTTGAGGGATGGTTTTAGCGTTGGGTATAAGTTTCGGGTCTGCGGTCATTATGCCATCCACATCGCTCCATAGCCAGACTTCATCCGCCTTTAATGCTGCTGCGATGAGTGTGGCTGTGAGGTCTGAGCCGCCTCTTCCTAATGTGGTTATTTCACCGTTCTGTGTCGCACCTATAAAGCCCGTTACCACTGGGACAATCTTCTGTTCAAGAAGTGGGTTCAGCTTACCTCTGATTCTGGACTTCGACGCCTCAAATAGTGGTGTTGCTTCACCGAATGATTCATCCGTAATTACGCCAGCCTCCCAACCTTGGAGACGCACACATTTAACACCAGCATCCTTAAGAGCATGCTCAAACAGGATGCTTGACAGCCGCTCACCATATGAGAGTATACGGTCTCTCGTCCTCGGCGTTACCTCTTTGAGTAGGGCTGAGGCGGTCAGAACCTTTTCAAGCTCCGCTAAAAGCTTACCTAACTCTCTTCGAGCTGCCTCTCTTAACTCTTCTTTTGCTAAAACGGTCGTAGCCTCGAGATGCTGCGTCTTTAGAGCTTCCATCCGTTTTGTGAGCTCTTCCCCATTGCCGTTCTTAGCTAACTCTGCGAGTTCTATCAACTTATCTGTTACATCACCCATGGCTGAGACTACAACGAGTATGTCGTGGTCTTGCCGATAGCGCTTAACGATGTTACAGCATCTTAGGATGCGGTTACCATCGGCCAGAGAGGAGCCACCGAACTTCATCACGATCCTCAATCATACCACCTCCGCGCCAAACGTTGTTTAACCTCAAGCAGATCCCTAAGGACCGCACTCGCTGTCTCCATACCACCAGCACCCTTGCCTATTATTATTTCGTCTCCAGCATATTGTGAAACAAATCGGACAGCATTCAAGGTGCCGGATATGCAAAGGGGGTCGTTTTGATCTATCAGCCTAGGCTTCACATCGATCTTCTCCGCTACTCTACCCACTAGCTTTATGCTTTTACCCTTCTTCTTAGCCTCCTCTATATCCCTCTTTGTCACATTAGTTATCCCCTCTACACTTATATCCCTTAGCGTAACCTCTTTACCCATAAGCCAGTTCGCGATGATCACAGTCTTACACGCAGTATCCCAACCCTCAACATCTAGCGTGGGGTCTGCTTCAGCGTAACCAAGCCTCTGAGCCTCCTTAAGCGCCTCCTCAAAACTCTTCCCCTCCCGCTCCATGGCTGTAAGTATGTAGTTTGTTGTGCCATTCAGTATCCCCTCTATCATAACCAGCTTATCCGAGGCTAAACACTTCTTCCCGAAGTCTAAGATGGGAGTGCCGCCTCCTACCGTGCCGCTAAATAGTAAGGCAACGTTGTTGTATCTAGCCAACTCAATAAGCTCGGGGAAAGCGAGCGCTAGTGGGCCTTTGTTTGTTGATATGACATTCCGCTTATGTTTGAGCGCCGTCTCTATGTGAGATAAACCGGGCTGAGCGGTCTTTATATTGGTTGGCGTGGTTTCGACTACCACATCAACATCTATCGTTGAGATGAGATCTAACGCTGAAGCGTCTTTTATACCGTGTCTTGACGCTGCTACTGTGCCTACTCTTCTCTTAGCATCCAAGACCTCCTCTAAATCAAGTTCTGGGCTAGTTACAGCCGCGCCGCCTTTATCAACTATAGCAACTATCCTCGGGTTCAGACCATGAGTCTTTACGAGGTCACGCCTCCGCTCGAGTATGAGCTTGGCGAAGCTCTGACCAACCGCACCAAACCCTATGAGTAGTATACGCATCTTAGCAGCACCTTCTCCACAGAGCCTATTATGCTTTAAGGGCAAATCTAAATAATGGTGACAATAAGCCTTAGATGAGACTACTTGATAGATAGCGTAGCCGTAAGAGCACCAGCCACAAGCGCGAACCTAGGGCCCGGATTTGACATCTTTGGTGTAGCGTTAAGCGAGCCCTTCGATGTTGTGAAGGTCAGAAGGGTAAGTGGAGAGGGGTTAAAGGTTACTGTGAGAGGTAGGTTCAGTGGAGGCATATCCAATATGCCGGAGGAGAATACGGCTGGGCTGGCTGCGAAGACCCTACTCAAGGAGTTAAACATTAAGGAGAGTGTGGAGATCGAAGTTGAGAAGGGTATAAAGCCAGGGATGGGGCTGGGCAGCAGCGCAGCATCAGCCGTAGCAACGATCTACGCACTAAACATCCTCTTCAACCTCAACCTCACCGAAGAAGATATGATCCGGTTTTCGGCACAAGGCGAAAGGGCTTCTGCTGGAGCGCCACACGCCGATAATGTTTCAGCATCTCTCTTAGGTGGTTTTGTGTTGGTCAAGCCGCACACTTATGAGGCTATATCTATAGAGCCGCCTCCTAATCTTGTGTTCTGCGTCGCTATGCCCGAAGTCGAGCCGCCTCCTAAGAAAACTGGAGTTGCTAGAAGCATCTTACCTCGTTGCGTAAGTCTCGGTAAGGTGGTTCACAACACCTCTATGGCCTGCTGGATGGTTGCTTCCCTAATGAGAGGGGATGTGATGGGGTTCGGTAGGGCTATGCAGGATGTCATCGTGGAGCCGAGGAGGGCTAAAATGATACCGGGCTACTCTGAGGTTAAGAGGCTTGCTTTAGAGGCGGGTGCTGCAGGCGTTGTGATAAGTGGGGCTGGTCCAACGATGCTGGCGGTTGTAGACAGAGGCAAGAGCGAGCCAGAGGCTGTGGTTGAAGCGATGCGCAGAGGCTTTGAATCAGCTGGTTTAGCATCACACTGCTTCATTACAAAACCTGGTAGGGGTGCATCGACCATTTGAACGAATTCCACTTTTCCTGCATAGAATGTGGTGCAACTTTCCCGTTAAGTGAAAACATCTATAGCTGCCCTAAATGTGGGGATCTACTCCAAATAGAGGTGCCTATTGGCGAATTAAAAGATGCGGTTGATTTCAAAATCTTAAGGAGACTACCTCTATCGGTCTGGAGATATGCGCCTCTACTACCCATCATAGACCACTCAAAGATTATCACATTACACGAAGGCGGGACAGGGCTTCATCACTGCCGAAGGCTAGGCTCGCTACTAGGTTTAGAGCACCTCTATGTAAAGAATGAGGGCGAGAACCCCACCGGCTCGTTCAAAGATCGTGGGATGACCGTGGGCATAACAAGGGCACTAGAAGTTGGAGCTAGAAGTGTAATCTGCGCATCTACAGGCAACACAGCAGCATCACTAGCAGCATACAGCGCCAAAGCTGGTTTGGAGACGGTCGTTCTAATACCCTCTGGCAAGATAGCATACGGCAAACTCGCTCAAGCGATAGTTTACGGTGCGAGGATAGTGCAGATCAAGGGTAACTTTGATGAGGCTCTTAAGATCGTCTTTGAAGTCTGTAGCAGAAATAGGGAGATATACCTACTTAACTCAGTCAACCCCTTCCGCATCGAAGGGCAGAAGACCCTTGCCTACGAGGTCTGTGACCAGCTGAATAGACAACCAGATTACTTTATCATCCCGGTAGGGAACGCCGGTAACATAAGCGCAGCGTGGAAGGGCTTCACAGAATACTACAATTTAGGTCAGATAGAGGCTAAGCCGAAGATGGTCGGTGTACAAGCAGAGGGTGCAGCACCCATAGCAGAAGCAGTAGCCAAGAAACGCTTAACAATAGAACCTGTTAAGAAACCCGAAACCATAGCTACAGCCATAAGGATAGGTATGCCTGTCAGCTGGAAGAAGGCTCTACGAGCCATCTACGAATCAGAAGGCACAGCCCTAACGGTTAGCGACGAAGAAATTCTCGACGCACAGAGCATACTGGCCCGCTTAGAGGGCCTTTTCGTGGAGCCTGCGAGCGCAGCACCCATCGCTGCGTTAAAGAAGCTTAAGGAAGCAGACTACCTTTCAAGAGACGATGTGGTGGTCTGCGTCGCCACGGGACACGGGCTTAAGGACCCAGATATTGTAACTAGGCTTTATGAGAAGCCGGTCGAGTTGGAGGCTGATGTTAGCAGCATAGAGCGGTTTCTTGGACTCGCTAAAAGGGAGGTAGCTGTGGAATTTCCTAAAACTGCTTGCTGATCGGCAGAGCTTTAAGGAGAGTGGATTATTGTATTCTGAGGTTCTGAGGAAGCATAACATTCGGTATTAACTTTTGGATCGTTGTGAAGAAGAATATTAGAGGATGTGGTAGGGCGTAGTCGACTTCGGCTAAAGCGAGTTTAGCCCAAGCGGATCTCTCCACATCCACATTGAACAGAAGTTTAAAGTAGAGCCAGGTGAAGTCGTCGGGCACCTCATATAGGTTTGAGTCACCTAACACAATCAGCCTCCCTCCGCTCTTAGAGGTGTAGGCTGCCATAACCACACCTGAGGATCCTGGTATGTTAACGATGCTTGCTGTGGCTAGTGGTATGCTTCTTTCATTCAATGTGAGGGTTAAGGCTGAGTAGAGCGGGATAGGGTCTTCGGAGCCTATCTGTGGGAGTGCGGTTCTGGGTTTTAGGAAGCCGTCTATAAAGTTCTGGTACCCTTCCAAAGCAAACTGTGTAAGCGACGCCGACTCAAACCCTATATCGAGGTGGATGATGAGGCTCACCCCATTATCTAAAATAGAGGGGAGGAGGCTACGCCTATAGTTATGGAGCTCCGTGTCGTGGAGCACCACAATATCGTATTCACCAGATAGGAGGATGGACCAAGCGTCATCGCTACCCCTATCGTGGAGAACCTGCCACAGCGAGTCTACATCAACACCGTCTTCTGAAAGCACTCTCCACCAGCCGAAAACATCAAGCCCTTGGAAGGAGCCTCCAGCAAGCCGCTCAACATCAATCGGATAGTAGACACCGTCCCAAATAAAACCTTGAAAGACGTCGTCAAACACAGCCTTAGCACGAGGAGGCTTAACCTCTATAACTATCTTCGTCGAGGATAGGGTTGAGGAGGCGTTCTTCAATAGAACCTCACCTTCATATACACCCGGCTCAGCTGTGCTCGGTATGATGATCTGTAGGGCTTCTGAGGCGTAGTGTGAAACGTTACCTAGGCTGGTTGTGTAGCCACGTGAGTACTCAGAACCGTATTTGTAAAGGTAGGGTACCGGGTCTACCTCTTCACCAACTTTATGTTGCAGAGTTAGCTGAGGCGCTTTAGAGAACGAGGCTAGAGCGGTGATGTTGCCTCTGAGCTCTAGAACAGCATCAAGAACCTCGGTTGTGAAAACGCTCACTCTAAGGATCTTGAAGTCGTTAGGGTAGAGTGCTATAAGAGGGGCGGTAAACGAATCTATACGCTGTGGGGTAACTCTGGTGAATTTAGGTGAAATGCCCCTGCGATCCAGCTTAGGCAATATAAGCATGTCAACCCCTACCTCATTATTTGATGCCATAGCATCCTTTTCGGGCAACACAACACTTAACCGCACGTTAAGTTGACCACCAGCCTTACCGACTGCGACATTAATGGGCTGCTCGAATGACGTTTTACTCACAGGTTCTAAAGAGAAGAATCTGGTTTCGTTCAAAATTATCCGCCCACTAAGAGAAGCGGTGATCCTAAGAGAAACATCCTCTATATATGCTCCGAAGTTCACGACATCAACCTCGAGTTTAACTTCAGTTTGGTTAAGAGCGTATATGGGGTGTTTGAGCCTAACCCCAACTTCGTGCACCTTAACTTTAGGCTGCTCTTGCTGTGTCATCAGCCAACGGAGCGCGTTGAGCGCGAAGATCTTATTGTCTGAAGCGTTTATGTATCTGTCGTTGAGGAGATCGTCATCAGCCACTACCACAACTTTAGAGCCTCTTTCAGCATCCTCCCAACACGCTATCCCTAGGTAGAAGGGGTCATAAGCTACGGCTTCCGCTTCACCTGAGACTATGAGGCTTGCGGTTGGATTCCCGAAGAATAGTGTGCGAACATTGGTTGTGAGCGGATGCTGCGATAGCTTGGTAGATAGTCCTCCGCCGCCTACATTATCCCAACGTATACCATAAGGTTCGGTAAACCTACCATACTCTTTTCCACGCAAATCGCCGATGAAGAGTAGGCTTCCACCTTCTGCTACAAATCTGTGTATTAGTGAAGTGTTATAAGCTGGGCTGGAGAGGTCCTCTGGTTGAGGTATGATAAGGAGATTAAAGTCCTTCAGCGCGACGTCACTTAAATTGTTATCCACAGGTAGGGTTGTGGCTGTTGCGCCTCTCTCCTTTAAGAGGTTAACAAGAGCCTTAAAGCTGTTATCAGAACCTATTAGAAGAACCTTGGCACCTAAGATAGGGTCACCAAACTCAAAGTTCGGTGTAGGATCTTTAACAACAGAGTTAATGCCGAACGCTCTATATGTAAAGTTGGCTTTCTGAGCCGCCTCTAAAGCACCTTTTGCATCAAGCAACCCAGCGCCCTGAAACATCGGGTCAAGTGAAAGAGATTTCGCACCCTCCATCAAAGCAACTTTAACACCCACAGCACTTATACCCGGAAACGCTTGAATGAGCAGAGCAGCCGCCCCAGCAGCTTGAGGAGCGGAAGCAGAAGTACCCCATATCTCAACGTATGCTGGCTCATCCCTCTTAGCATAGAAGGCGTTGGATCCTATTACCGCTGCACCAAAGGCTAGAAGATCTGGTTTACAAGTTAGGTCGAATGGTGCGGGACCTCTGCTACTGAAGTAGATTAACTCTCCTGTTTCGTAGACAGCGCCAACAGATATTGCGCTCGGCGCCATCGCTGGGGTCAATATGGAGTATAAGCCTGGTCCGCTGTTACCAGCAGCGACGGTTACAACAACGTTCCTTCTTACAGCCGCTTCTATAGCTTGCACCAGCGGATCTTCAGATGATGGTGAATTCGGTGTGCCGCCTAAACTTAGGTTTATGACGTCAGCGCCATGCTCTACAGCCCACTCTATCCCGGCGATGATATCGGATTCGTACGCTAAGCCGCTTTCATTAAAGACCTTTATGTTGTAGAGATAGGCTTCTGGCGCAACACCCCTTTGGGTATGTGGAATGATCGTTGCATTAAGGACCTTGTTTGATGTGAAGGTAGCTTTAAAGCCCCTCCCACCAGAAGCGCCTGTTCCAGCAGCGATGCTAGCTACCCAAGTTCCGTGTCCTAGAACGTCGCTGGTATCGTTAGAGCCTCCTGGCAGAAAGGCTACTTCAGCCAAGACCTTGGGGTCGTCTGTAAGAGGATCATCATCTAAATCGTCGAGATCTGGGTGATTCTTGTCTATCCCAGTATCGATGATGGCGATTATCACGCCTCTACCTCTGTAGCCTTCAGCCCAAACTTCATCCGCTCTTATTAGATGGGTGGTTTCGTTTAGGAGTGTGGGGTAACTTCCTAGGTGAGGGTAGTTTACACCGGGCTCAAAACTCTGCTCGCTATCTACTTGTCTCAGCATCTGAAGGCTGAAGACCCTATCTGCTTGGACGCTTAACCCCTTAACCTCATTTAACCTATTGATAGGGACTTCAGCGGCAATATAAGGGATGAGGGAGTATCTTCTTAAAATCTTAGAGCCGTCGGGCAAATGCGGTGCATCAGAGCCGCTGAGACGTATCAACACTCTAACATAATCTCTAGAACCATCTACCTTCAAGAATGTAGGGGCATCTTCTACCTCATAGTCGGGGAGGATTGGTAGAGGAGCCTCGGAGATCTTTGCAGATATCGGTTGAAGCCAGATACCTGAGGTTAAGAGGAGTAGGGCTAAGGTAACGTAAAGAAGATTCCTAACCATCAAACCAAGCGGTTAATTCTACTAACGATCTATAGATAAAGATTTGCTTCAATCGATTTGTTTTAAATAGCGGGTTAACTACAGTTTCATAAACCACTCACCAAACCTTATCGCTTCGGCTAGCAAAGAGTTAATTAATATGTTCCTTTGGGAGTAGGTGTAGATGTCTAGCCAAGAAATCCCGCCGTGGCTTAGAGAGCAGCTTGCACGTTTTGAGCAGCTCCAGCAGAGCTTGCAAGCCATTCTTGTTCAGAAGCAGCAGGTTGAGCTAGAAGCCGCCGAGGTTGAGAAGGCTTTGGAGGAGCTGAAGAAGGCTGACCAATCTGAGCCAGTGTATAAGTCAGCGGGTAGTGTCTTGATAAGGGTTAAGCGTGATGATCTACTGAAGGAACTCGAAGAAAAGAAGGAGTTGGCGAACACTAGGTTACTCGTTCTGAGTAAGCAGGAGAGTAGGTTGAGGGAGAATATAAAGGAACTGCAGATGAAGATAGACGAGGCAGTCCGCGGCAAAGGGCAGCCCCAAGCATCATAGACATTTGTCGAATATGTCTCTCTAAAAGCGAAGATGTTTTCTTTAACCTCCACCTCTTTTACGTACTGTGCCTACCGCATACGTGTTAATTAAGGTCGCAGCTGGTGCTGAAGCAAAGGTCTTTGAAGCACTCACTCAGATAGAGGGCGTTGAAGAGGTTAACGTGGTCTATGGGGAGTATGATATCATAGCCAAAGTGAACGCTCAAAGTATGGATGACCTCAGGAAGATCGTTATAAAGCAAATAAGAGGTATAAGAGGTATAGTCAAGACAGAAACAGCCATTGTTACTTTGAGTTCGATAAAATACCCTACGGAAGAAAAGCTTGGTTAACGTCCGTTCAGCCTCTGCGCATAGCGTTTGACCGCGTTCTCCTGCTGTGGGGTCTTAACCGAGCTTGGGCGGTTTCTTCTGACCTCGGCGAGTGCAGACTCCCAATCTAAGCCTTTGTATACAAGGTAGCAGGCTAGCGCTGTCCCTGTTCTCCCCACACCAGCTCTGCAAGAGACTGCTACACGTTTACCTTCGTTTATCTTCTTATCTATGTAAAGTATCAGCCGGTCGAGTTGGGCTTGTGATGGGGGGCAGTAGTCTGGGACTGGTTCGTGGTAGTCTTCCAAGCAAGCGTCCGCTACATCTTTCGGTGACACTAAGGTTTCGTCGATGTCCGCTAGGCGTATGAGGCAGTCTACAAGATCGGAAGG
>CAYQXI010000009.1:0-11897 GCA_964421575.1 uncultured Nitrosopumilales archaeon | reverse complement strand
TCTGCATAAGCCTTCTGCAATTCAAGGATAAGCTGGTCTACGTCACCTTCAACGACTTCTCTTCCCTTCTTACCCATTTACACCACACCCTACTTACCGCAAAAGATGCTATAAAAGATTTCTATTTACGTTTTAGTGGGTCTCAGCAGATTTGAAAAATACCCTCGCCGACTCATCTTCTGTTTTTCATTTCCAGATACAGCGGTGGAGGAAGCCTATAAGGAAAGTAAGCAGATTTCGTGTTTCGAGGTTTCAGATATAAGAGGCAGCATAAAAGATGGTAAGGTAAAGGAGTACAAGTCGCGGTTAAGGTTGGGTATAAGTTGAGTTAACACCCCTCCTATACCTCCAATGCAGCTCCTCTACCCTTCTCCTGTTTACACCCCTACCGTGGGGCACAAACCCTCCCCCAAAACACTTGGGTATGTGGAGTAACTCGTGTATGATAACCTTCTCCTTCTCTTGCTGATTTAATCTATCATACTTCTCAGATATGACTTCTATCAGATACCTAGGTTTAATGTTAAAACCAGCTTCCCAGACCTTGCCTAAAGCGTGTATCCTAGCAGCCACACGCCTAGATTTCGAACCCCGGCTCCTGACAAACCCTAACCTAGAGCGGTCAATATGATGCAAACCCAGCGTATCGATTATCGTTTCGGCGAGAAGCCTAACATCCTCAGCATAAGAGTACTCCAAGACAATCATGGGTTAAGCTATGGTTATCTTAAGGCTTTAGAAACCAAATAAACTGACTTTTACGTAAATTCTCTTGTGATTCGATTGGTAGTCTTCTGTTTCTTTGTCCGAGTGATATAGGCTTATTAAGATGTGTGGTTGGTGGTCTATGCGGTAAGCGGTAGAGCGTCAGATGTCTGGTAAAGCCTCGGGTAAAGAAGCTGAAGGTGCGGAGCAGCCTAGTAAACCAGAGACTATAATATCGGAGAAGATCCTCCTTGCAACCGGCATAAGAGTAGGGACCATGGTCAAGACGAAGGCTATGGCGCATTTCGTAAGCAGAACAACACCAGACGGACTTCACTACATCGACCTAAGTAAGACGTTAGCGAGAATAGAGATCGCAGCCCGCTTTATCTCTAGAGCCGATATAAGTAGGGTGGTCGTGTATTCGTCCAGAGAGTACGCCAAGACACCGATTGAAAAGTTCTGTGAGTTGACGGGTGCGATCCCGATAACAGGGCGCTTCATGCCCGGAACCTTCACAAACCCCCTATATCCTCACCATATCGACGCAGAGATTGTCGTAGTTGCTGATCCAGCTATCGACACGCAAGCGGTTGACGAAGCCTCTAAGATGGGCATACCAGTTGTAGCGATCTGCGACACAGATAACGTCACATCAAAGGTAGATCTCGTCATACCCGCAAATAACCGTGGAAGAAAGGCTCTAGCAGCCGTCTTCTGGCTCCTAGCAAGAGCCGTACTTATACGCACAGGCAGACTGACACCAGACCAGCCGATGAAATACACCATCGAAGACTTCGAAACCAAGCTAGTGGAGGAAGCTGCTGTAGCGAAGCCTTAACCCTAACGTTTTAAAGCCACCACATACTACTCTACTGCTGATACACTTGGAGGTTAGAAGACCAGCTGTAGCCGGCCAGTTTTATGAAGCGGACCCAACTAGACTGAGGAAGAGCATAGAGGAGTGCTTCCTTCACCCTTTAGGCCCACGTAAGATGCCACCCGCACCCAAGTCTGATGAAGAGATTGCTGGACTCGTTTCCCCACACGCTGGCTACATCTACTCCGGACCTATCGCAGCCCACGGCTACTATTACGCCTCATCCCTTCCCACACCCGAATTAGTTATCATAATAGGGCCGAACCATTGGGGGTTGGGAAGCGGAGTAGCTACGGTAGCGGGGGGTATTTGGCGCACACCCCTTGGCGATCTTGAGGTCAGCTCTGAGGACGCTAAGGCTCTTGTCAAGACTTCTGGTATAGTTGATTTTAGCGAAGCGGCGCATAGAAGAGAGCATTCCATCGAAGTTCAGCTACCCTTCCTTCAATACATTTTCGACTCAAAATTCAAGATCCTACCTATTACAATGCTCTTCCAAGATAAGGATACAGCTGTAGAAGTGGGGCACGCTATCGCTGAGATCGTAAAAGGGCGGCGATGCTTAATAATAGCATCCTCAGACCTAACACACTACGAGAGCCAAAAAGAGGCTGAGCGTAAAGATGCAGAGTTCATCAACGCCGCGCTATCTCTAGACGTCCTTAAGCTTTATGGTGTGATTCAACGCCTAGATGTCTCAGCGTGCGGCTACGGGCCTGTCGCAGCTCTTATGACCGCAGCCAACGATCTATCCCTTAAGAAAGCTGAGCTTCTTAAGTATGCCACTAGCGGAGATGTAAGTGGAGACAAGAGCTCGGTAGTAGGTTACGCTTCTATAAGATTCTGCAAAGGATAGGCTTTGAAAGCGTACGCATTTGCACCGGGTAAGATAATCATCTGCGGGGAACACTTTGTCGTCTACGGCGCCACAGCCCTAGCAGCCGCTATAAACAGGGGTACCACAGCAAAAGCCGAGCCATCACCAACAACAATCATATACTCAAAAGACCTCAAGATACAAGCAGATCTATCTACCAGCCGCATACCTGAAAAGTTGAAGCCGCTCGCAGCAGCCATCACAGCGGTTAAAGAGCACCTAGATGAAAAGAGAGGAGTGAAACTAACGATTCAGAGCGATCTACCACCCAGATCAGGATTAGGGTCGTCGAGCTCCTCTGCGGTCGCTGCGGTCGTCGCTTCCGCGCTAGCCTTAGGCCATAGACTGCCGCTGGATGATGTCATAAAGTTGGCTATGGCCGCTGAGCGCCTCGTGCATAAGAATCCTTCGGGTATCGATGTTCACGTCTCTGCTACAGGTGGCTTGCTCTTATTCACAAAAGGTACTCCGCCAGAACCTATACAGCTGAAGAAGAAGGTGAGATTTGTGATAGCATCCACAGGCGTGGAGAGAGAAACGGGTGACCTAATAGAGCGGGTTAGAATGTGGAAGGAGCAAAACCCTTCGCTCTTTAACTCTTTGGTCGAGTCGGCAAGCATCCTATCACGATGCTGCGCAGAAGCGTTGGTCACAGGCGACTTAAAGAGGGCTGGTGCGATCCTAAACTTCTTCCACAGCACGTTGAGCTGGTTAGGGATCTCGATAAAGAAGATCGAGCAGATAGTCGAAGTAGCCCTGTCGTGCTCAGCAGCGCTAGGAGCGAAGCTTACTGGAGCCGGAGGAGGCGGTAGTGTAATCATACTCTGCTCAGAGGATGGTGTGGAAGAGGTTGTCAAAGCGGTCTCTAAAGTAGCCTCAGAAACCTTCATCACACCTCTACCCAACAACGGGGTGAAGACTTGGATCGAGAAGAGTTAGCGCTCGTTAAGATAGGCGGCTCAGTAATCACAGATAAGACCAGACCCTTCTCACTTAACCACAACCATCTAGACAGACTAGCCTCAGCGTTAGCAGCATATCAAGGTAGGCTGGTAATAGTGCACGGCGGCGGCTCCTACGCACATCCTATAGCGAAAAAATACGGCTTGCCACCAGAACCAACGAAAATCGACCCCACAGGCGTTACTCTCACACGCCTAGCCGTCTTAACACTTCATAATGAGATTGTGTTAAGTTTATTGAAAGCGGGCGTCTCCGCATACAGCATCCAACCCCTCTGTCTTCTACACGGAAATGCAGCTCAGATTCTTAATGGTATTCTCTCCTCTCGCTTAACACCAGTCACTCATGGCGACGTTATCTCAACCGAAAATGGCTCTTATGTTATATCTGGAGATGCGCTTATGCGCATTATTGCAAGCAGCCTCAAGCCCAAGAGGGTAGTGTTCACAGTCGATGTCGATGGGATCTACGATACTAATCCAAAGAATGGTAGACTACTCAAAGAGGTCTCACTAAACTGGTTACCCGAGCACAGCAGCGAAGATGGTTTCGATGTCACAGGCGGCATCGTTGGTAAGGTTAAGGAAGCGCAGAAGATCGCTTCGATGGGTTTAGACGTATATTTTGTAAGCGGGCTCCACCCTGAAAGAGTTTTAAAGGTATTACGCGGAGAGGAGACCATAGCCACGCGAGTATCTGGAAGGGTAGAATCTTGAAAGAAGACGACAAAGAAGTTATAGCAAAGAGGAAGCTAGATGGGCTGAAGATCCCCTTAGAGCGGCATGTGCAAGCACGCACAGTATCAACCCTCCTAGAATGTGTGCATCTAATCCATAATGCACTACCCGAAATAGACTTTAACGAAATAGACACATCAACAACCTTCCTAAACCATAGATTCGGAGCACCCATATTGATAGATGCGATGACAGGCGGCACACCAGAAGCAGCGAAGGTTAACGCGAACCTAGCGGCGGCTGCAGAGAAACTGAACCTAGGTATGGTGCTTGGAAGCCAAAGAGCAGCACTACTGGGTGAAGATCTGGCAGAAACCTACAGGGTGGCTAGAAGAGAGGGACCTAACATCTTTCTGGCAGCCAACATAGGCGGGGCGCAGCTCGCAAGAGGTCTAAGTTTAGATGATATTAAGAAGCTGATCGATATCGTGAGAGCAGACGCACTCGTAGTCCACCTTAACCCGCTACAGGAACTCATACAACCAGAAGGCGAGCCCACCTATAGAGGGGTTCTAGCCAAAATACACGAGCTAACAAAGCAGCTAAGCCTACCAGTTGTAGTTAAGGAAGTCGGCTGCGGGCTGTCTAGAGAAGTAGCCTTAAAGCTAGAGTTGGCTAATGTAGCAGCATTGAATGTGGCTGGTGCTGGCGGCACAAGCTGGGCTGGTATAGAATACCACCGCGCCGTAGAAGCAGAAGCTAATGAGAAGGCTGAGTTAGGCGAGATCTTCTGGGACTGGGGGATACCAACAGCGGCTGCTCTCATCGAAGTTGTTAAAGCGGTCAAGATCCCTGTGATAGCCTCCGGAGGGATCAGAACCGGTTTGGATGCCGCTAAATGCGTCGCTCTAGGCGCAGCGCTGAGTGGGATGGCGTACCCTCTTCTTAAAGCAGCGATCGTTTCTAAAGAAGAGGTGGAAAACGTGCTTAACAAGATAATCTTCCAATTCAAAGCCACTATGTTTCTAGTTGGTGCACAGAGAATAAGCGAGCTTAGAAATGTCAGAAAGGTTATCACATCACCTCTAAAAGATTGGTTATCAGAGCGGTAAAAGGTTATCAATAACAAGCGCATATCTTTAGCGATCTAGATTGGATTGGGGTATGAGGAATAGGTTAGCTCAACTAATTCAGAAAGATGGGCGCGCTCTCTTCCTACCAATAGACCACGGCTACTTCCAAGGTCCTACTACGCGACTCGAAGAGCCTGGTAAGACTGTGGCACCACTTATGCCTTATGCTGATGCTATTATGCTTACGCGTGGTGTGCTTCGCTCCTGCATAGATCCAAGGAACACCAAACCCATCATACTAAGGGTCTCAGGTGCGGTTAGCGTCATAGGCGAAGACCTCTCTAACGAGAGCATCATAACATCTGTTAAAGAGGCGATAAGGCTGAACGCCTCAGCCGTGTCCCTCTCGATCTTCGTCGGCCACAAATATGAACACCAATCTCTAAAGAATCTAGCCACGCTTGTTGATGAATGCGAGGAGTATGGTATACCGGTTATGGCTGTTACAGCCGTGGGTAAGGAGCTGGAGAAGCGTGAAGCAAGGTATCTTGCGTTAAGCGCGAGGATCGCCGCAGAATTAGGTGCGAGGATCGTGAAGACATACTACTGCAAGGAAGGCTTTGAGAAGGTCGTCAGAGGCTGCCCAGTACCCATAGTTATAGCAGGCGGCCCGAAGGTTGATTCAGAGCTTGAGGTCTTTGAGTGGATCTACGATGCCCTTCAGAAGGGTGCGATCGGTGTAAATCTTGGTAGAAACATCTGGCAGCACGACTACCCAGTAGCGATGATAAGGGCAATTAGAGCGATAATCCACGAGAACTACACACCTAAGGAAGCGCTTGAGTTATTTGAAAGAGTTAAGCAAGGCGGCTAAAAGGTTTATCGTAGTTGCGTGTAGCAGTCTACTACAGCAATCAAGATATCCGAATAGAGGAAGTCGAGGTACCTAAAATAGGCGCCGGGGAGCTCCTCATCAGAACCGAGGCCTGCGGAATCTGCGGCACAGATGTCTTAGAATGGTACCGTAAGAAGAGAGCACCAGTAGTGCTAGGCCACGAAGCCACTGGTGTCGTTGTAGAGGTAGGCGAAGGTGTTACTGCCTATAAGCCTGGGGATAGAGTCTTCGTCTCACACCACGTCCCTTGTGGGGTATGCAGATACTGCCTAATGGGTAAGGAGACTGCCTGCGAAACATTACACACAACCAACTACTACCCGGGAGGCTTCTCACAATACATAAGGGTGCCGAAGATAAATGTAGAGAAGGGAACCTATCTGCTTCCAGACTTCGTTTCTTTCGAAGAGGGCGTCTTTATAGAGCCTTTGGGATGTGTTATACGTGGGCAGAGAGTAGCAAGCTTGAAAAAGGATGATACATTGCTTATATTGGGTAGTGGTGTTGCAGGCCTTCTGCACCTACAGCTAGCCCGCCTTAAAGGCGTCTCTAAAATCATCGCCACAGACATTAGCGAGAAAAAGTTAGAATATGCTAAACGCCTGGGAGCAGATTTAACTATAAACGCTCGTAAAGAAGATGTTAAGCAAGCTCTCATTCACTTCAACGGAAGGGGGGCTGATAAGGTTGTGCTTTGTACAGGTGCTCCTTCAGCCTATGAAGACGCTCTAAGATGCGTGGATCGAGGAGGCACTGTTCTATTTTTTGCGGTGCCTGATCCCTCTTATAGGCCTTATATCCCTTTGACAGAGTATTGGAGAAATGAGGTGACCTTAACCACTTCATACGGTGCAGCACCAAGAGACCTCGAGGAGGCTCTTAAGATCATCTCCAGCAAATCATTGGAGTTAAGTGGTCTAATTACTCACCGCCTACCCCTATCTGAAACTCCCTTGGGCTTTAGGCTCGTCGTCGAAGGCGAGTCACTCAAGGTTGTGATAAATCCGAACAGGTAAATCTGCATTCTGCGCTACCTTTAATAGGTATCAGTTGGGAGTAGTGGCCAGTTGATTAAGCGAGTATCTGATGTTATGCGGAAAAACATTGAGTACATAAATCCGACTGACAACCTTAGGGTTGCTTCTACTATTCTTGGTGAGAAGCATATCGGAAGCCTAGTGGTGAGGGGTAGTGTAGGTCCAATAGGTCTCCTTACAGAAACCGACATTATATGGAAGGTCATCGCGTTGAATCGAGACCTCTCCACAACTCTAGTTCTAGAGGTTATGTCTATTTCCTTCGGTCGTATAGGTGCGGATGCTTCTTTGAAGGAGGCTGCAAAGATGATGCTTGAGAAGAAGAAGCGGCTGCTGGTCTTTGAGGGTGATGAGCCGATAGGGATAGTTACCGCAACCGATCTTGTCAGAGGCATTGCCGAATCTAATTTAGCTGTTGGTGTTGAGGGGGTTATGTCTAAGAAGCTCTACTGCTTGGATGAGGATGCGACCGCTTTAGACGCTGCTAAAATGATGGCTGATAAGAGGATAGGTAGTGTCATCGTCACAAGAGATGATGAGCCATACGGTATCTTTGCTGAGCGGGACCTTATTACTAAAGTCGCTGCGCGGAACTTACCCTTCAGCACTCAACTAAGGTTTCTGCTTTCAACACCTCTAATTACTGCGCCCGTCAATATCACGTTGAGTGAGGCAGCTAAGATTATGGTGGAGAAGGGTATAAAGCGGCTTCCGCTTCTTCAAGGAGAAGATTTTGTGGGTATTGTTACGGCGCGGGATCTAGTGGAGGCTTATGCGAGTTCTCAGTAGAGGTGGTTAAAGGCGATTTGTGTTGGGCAGGTTTTCGCTGTGATGTAAGATTGATTAGGAAAGTTTTTATTCTCCTATTATCCCTCAACCTCTAGCTAAACAGAAGTGAAAACCTTTGTCGCACAGCGGGAAGAAACCTCTGCAATGTCTTCAGAAGGCGATTAACAAGCACATCTCTGTGAGGTTGAAGAGTGACTTGGAGTATCGTGGGAGGATGGCTAATGTCGATAGCTATATGAATGTTATACTTGTGGATGCTCAGGAGTATTCGAAGGGTGTCCTCTCTGCCCAATTCGGGAAAGTGGTTATACGGGGTAATAATGTGCTCTTCATAAAATTCGAAGACGATATATAATCCTTGGGAAGATGGGTTAGTGATGTCCTTCCTACATACTGAGGAACTTAAGGCTTCTCCTGTTTCTGAGCTTGAAGTAGAGATTGTTGAGAGGAAGGGTGTCGGCCACCCAGACAGCCTTATAGATGGGGCTTGTGAGGCGGTTTCGTTAAGCCTGTGTGAATACTATCTGAGGGAGTTTGGTGCGATACTACACCACAATGTGGATAAGGGGCTGCTTGTCGGTGGTAGGTCTCAGCCTAGGTTCGGTGGGGGAGAGGTTATAGAGCCTATCTACATTCTCATCGCTGGGAGATCTACTTCATTCATAAACAAGGGGACTGAGACCATTCAGGTGCCGATAGGTGGTATAGCTCTTACGGCGGTGAAGGATTATCTGAAGAGGACTGTGAGGCACCTTGATGTTGAGAAGCACATTGTTGTAGATTATAGGATAAAGCAGGGCTCTCAGGATCTGATGTGTGTCTTCAGTGGGTCGAAGAGTGTGCCTTTGGCGAATGATACTTCTATTGGTGTGGGTTATGCTCCTCTTACACCTACTGAGGAGCTCGTTTTGCAGACTGAGAGGCTGCTGAACTCTGAGCGGGTGAAGAAGAGGCTTCCTGAGACTGGTGAGGATATTAAGGTTATGGGGTTTAGGAGGGGTAAGACTCTGAACCTTACTGTAGCTGTGGCTACTGTGTGCGGATTGATTCCAGATGCTTCGCATTATGAGAGTGTTATGGAGGATGTGACTAACTTGATTAAGGATCTCGCTGCTAAACAGAGTGATCTTGAGGTTGTGGTTAGGGTGAATACTGCTGATATTAAGGCTACTGGGAGCTATTATTTGACTGTAACCGGAACGTCTGCTGAGGCTGGGGATGATGGGAATACGGGTAGGGGGAATCGTGCTAACGGTCTTATTGCGCCTATGCGTCAGTATTCTATGGAGGCAACGGCTGGTAAGAATCCGGTTAACCACACGGGTAAGATCTATCAGGTTGTTGCGCAAAGGGCTGCTAACAGGATCATAGGTGAGGTAGGTGGGGTTAGGGAGGTTTATGTGCGGTTATTGAGTAGGATTGGTTCGCCTATCTCTGAGCCTCAGGTTGCTAGTGCTGCTCTGGTGCTTGAGAAAGGTAAGAGTCTGGGTGCTGTGAAGGGTGATGTTGAGGGTATAATGTTGGAGGAGTTGAATAAGATTTCTGAGGTTAGTGAGATGATTAGGCGTAGGGAGGTAACGCTCTTTTAACCGTATATCTCGATTCTGTCTCTCCAGCCTCTGACGTAGAAGGATGCTTCTTCCAGCGGGCACTCTATCTTGAATTTTCTTCTGAAGAATCTGAGTATGTTTGCTACATCTCTATCTAGGAGGATTTCTGCGTTTGGGTGGTTTTTGTCTACGGCTTGTGGCCAGTCTATGATCCATATCTTTGAGTCTTCGCAGAGGATGTTGAATTCGCTTAGGTCTGCGTTGATTATCCCTGCTTCGGTGTATGCTTTGCGTATGTTCGTTAGGATGTCTTTTAGCGTCTTCTTTGGGTCTTTGAGTTCTTTGCAGTTTACGAGTAGTTTGCCCTGGAGTCTCTTCATGAGTAGGGCATGTCTTTCGCGTGCTATGATGTGTGGTACTGAGACTCCTACTTTGATCAGTTTGCTGGCTGCTTCTGCTTCTTTTTTTGCTGCGTTGATGTTTACTTTTAGCCACTGGTGGTGGGTGAGGTTTTCGGCGTAGCTTCGTTTGACTCTTATTGCTCTGAAGCTTATTCGCCCTATTCTGTAGAATTTGATGGCGTAGAGGTTGCCCGCATCATCTGTGGCTTCATACACATCTGCTTCTTTGCCTACGCCTATGATTGAGCCTATTCCGCTTATGAGGTTGCGTTTGACGAAGCCTTTGAGTGCTAGGGCATCTAGCCCTGCTGAGACTAGGGTTGCGCCTCTTGGGGTTAGGTGTATGAGCTTTAGTTGGTCGAGTTTCTTTGCTCTGAATTTTACTTCGTCGATGTGTAGGTGTGTGGTTTTAGATAGGTAGTCGAAGGGGACGATTTCGTAGGTGTCGAGTGCTCTTTCGAGCGCTGTGAGGACGCTCCATTCTTCTGGTTCTAGTGTTTTTAGTGCTTGGGCTGCGATGTGTGTTGTTGACATGCTCTACCTCTTTATCTTTTTGTGTTGGGTCATCGCTTGTGGTTTGGTTGGTTGGGTTATTTAGTTTGATGTTGTGTTTGGTTTTGGAGAATAATGGATAAATGGGTGGATGGTGGTTTTTAGGGTGGTAGGGGTTGGATTCGGGCTTTTTTATTGATGTTGAGCAGGTTGCTGAGGGTATTCGGAGGGTTGCTTCTGAGGCTGTTACTGAGGAGGATTTGAGGGTGGGTGTGGAGTATATTCTTAGGAGTGAGGTTATTGAGAAGCTTAGGCGTGCTGAGGGTGTTGAGATTCCGTATTCGTCTTGGAGGCCGCCGAGGGCTAGGTATGAGGTTACTCTTGTTTCTGGTGCTAGGGCTGATGCGTTGTATGGTCATCTTATAATAGAGTATGAGAGGCCTAGGAGTTTTGAGACGAGGGGTGGTTTTGAGAGGGCTGTGGAGCAGGTTAAGGAGTATATTATGGATCATGCTGAGGTTGAGGCTAGGTTTCCAAGGTATTTTGGTGTGGTGTTGGATGGGTATAAGATTGGTTTTGTTAGGTATAGGGTCGCTGCTAGGGGGTTTGAGAGTAGGGGTCCGTTTGATGTTAACAAGAGTACTGTGGCTAAGTTGGTTGAGGCGATTATTGGGCTTAGGAGGAGGGCGCTGGGTGCTGAGGAGCTTCTGAAGGACTTTGGTCCTGAGAGTTCTGTTGCTAGGGAGAGTATTAGGACCTTTTATGGGAAGCTGCTTGGTGCTAGTGCTAGGACTCAGATGTTGTTTGAGGATTGGAGGAGGGTCTTTTCGCAGGTCTGTGCTTATAGTGCTGATAAGATTAGGGGGTTGGAGGAGGTTTATGGTTTCGGTAGGGGTGGTGCTGATCCTGAGAGGCTGCTCTTTGCGTTGCATACCTACTATGCTTTGATTATGAAGCTTTTGGCTGCTGAGGTTGCTTCTTTGTATGTGGCTCCGAGGCTTTGGTCTTATTTGAGGGCTTTGGAGGATGCGTATTACCGGGGGCATGAGAGGTTGAGGGATGAGTTGAGGGAGCTTGAGGAGGGTGGTATCTTTGCTAGGCTTGGTATAGTGAATTTTATGGAGGCTGATTACTTTTCTTGGTATCTGGATGAGTGGGATGAGGATGTTGCTAGATGCGTGATGGGTGTTGTGGATAAGCTCTCCAACTACGATCCGAGTGCTGCTGAGCTTGAGCCTGAGAGGGTTAGGGATCTTTTTAAGAGGTTGTATCAGAATCTGGTGCCTAAGAAGATTAGGCATGATTTGGGTGAGTATTATACGCCGGATTGGCTTGCTGAGCTTGTTTTGAATGAGGTTGGTTGGTGTGTGGAGAGGTTTGAGGAGGTTGCTCGGGAGAAGGGTAATGTGTTGGCGCCTTTTGATCTTAGGCTTCTTGATCCTGCTTGTGGGAGTGGGACGTTTCTTGTTTTGGCTGTTGGTAGGTTGAGGGGTTATGTGGAGGAGCATTGGATAGACAAGGGTGTTGCTTTGAGGAGGATTGTGAAGAATATAGTTGG
>CAYQXI010000008.1:0-40817 GCA_964421575.1 uncultured Nitrosopumilales archaeon | reverse complement strand
AATCTCTCTTGTGCTGGTTACTAACATAATATGGTTAAAGGGTCGGGGTTAGCGCGTTGGGTAAGACGATAGCTGAAAAGATTCTAAGTGAGCATGCTGCCCGCAGCGTATCTGCGGGTGAAGTAGCGGTTGTAAAAGTAGATTATGTGTTTACACACGACGCAAGCGGACCACTACTAATAAAACAACTTAAAGAGCTTGGTGTATCAAAGCCCCATAACCCCAAGCGCACAATAATCTTCATCGACCACGTTGTCCCAAGCCCCAGAAAAGAGATCTCGAATGAGCAGAGCACCTTGAGAAGGTTTGCTGCTGAAACGGGCTGCAGATTCCATGAAGCTGGTTCAGGTATATGCCACCAACTCATAGCAGAATACTACGCTTCACCGGGTCAGATCATAGTAGGCACAGATTCACATACAGTTACAGCTGGTGCGCTAGCAGCGTTCGCAACAGGCATGGGTGCTACAGATGTAGCTGTAGCTGCTGCGCTCGGTAAGACTTGGTTCCGTGTGCCTGAAACTTTCAGAGTTGAGGTAAATGGTTCTCTCCAAAAAGGCGTATATGCGAAGGACATTATACTTTACCTCATAGGCTTGCTTGGTGCAGATGGTGCAAACTATAAGGCGCTCGAATTCGTAGGTGAGACTATAGATTCGCTTTCAATGTCTGAGCGGTTGGTTCTATGTAACATGGTGGTTGAGGCTGGTGCTAAAGTCGGATTAGTACCATCTGATAATGTTACAAAGAGGTACTTGGCTGAGCGGGGTAGGATTGAAGAGTTCAGAGAGATCAGAAGCGACGACGACGCATCCTATGAGCGTGTCATCAAGATAGATGCCACAGCACTTGAACCACAGATTGCTTGCCCACATTCTGTAGATAACGTCAAGCCGGTAAGCGAAGTCAAGGGGGTTAAGGTGGATATAGTCTTCATAGGCAGCTGTACCAACGCAAGGCTCGAAGACCTACATATAGCAGCCTCGATACTAAAGGGTAAGCAGATCCATCCGGAGACCAGATTGATAGTCACACCAGCCTCAAAAGAGATCTATGTCAAAGCGATGGCTGACGGCACATTAAGAACGCTGATCGAAGCGGGTGCGGTAATAACCCCACCTGGATGCGGCTTATGCTTCGGCGCTCTAGGAGGTGTCCCTGCTGATGGAGAAGTTATTTTCACAACGACCAATCGAAACTTCTTGGGTAGAACGGGAAATCCAGCTGCATACACCTACCTAGGTTCACCGGCCACAGCAGCCGCAACCGCCTTAAATGGTAGGATAACAGACCCCAGGGATGTGATGTAGTTGACTGGTAGAGCGTGGAAGTTTGGGGATAATATAACTACAGACCATATAGCGCCGGGTAGATACTTCCATCTCCGCTCCAACCTAGAGGAGTTGGCTAAGCACGTGCTTGAGGATGCTAGACCAGATTTCCCCTTGAATGTGAAGAAGGGCGACTTTGTGGTTGCTGGTGTTAACTTCGGGTCTGGTTCAAGCAGAGAGCACGCGCCAACCATAATAAAGCTCGTTGGTGTAGAAGCGGTGGTGGCTAAATCGTTCGCCAGAATCTTCTATAGAAACGCCATAAACATAGGTCTCCCAGCTGTGATCTGTGACACTTCTTTGATAGATGATGGTGATCTCCTTTCGCTCGATCTTTCAGCAGGAGTTGTGGTTAACCATACGAAAGGCTTGGAGATACGCTTCCCCCCTCTGCCTGATACGATGAAGAAGATTTTAGAGGTGGGTGGGCTAATACCCTACATAAAGCGGTTCGGAGATCTACAGCTCTAAGCGTAGAGCCTCCAAGTATATTCACACTTTGTGCATCGGTAGAACTGTGTGGTGGGTTCGTCACCACCCCTTGTTTGCAGAAACCACCAGTATGCTTCATTATTGTGGCATCTGGGGCACTCTATCGTTGTGGTAGGCATCGTCTTGATCTCCAGCTCCTCATCGCCAACGACTTTAATCACACCTTCTCCTTCTGACTCCTTTAGTACGGGTTTTGTGGCGCTCTTCGCTATAGGTTCCCAGTAGCCGCATTTATCACACGCTAACGCGGGTTCACTCTTCCCCTCGGTCTTCACTTGCCTATATCTGAGCTTGGTTCCGCACTTTGGGCAGAACCTCATCTTCACACACCTCGCTTCTTTAGAATAGATTCGGTCTTATCCAACATCTCTTTTATTGTTGAGAGAGCTCTCTCTACGCTCGCCAACAAGTCTTTAGTAGGCTCTCCTTTACTTTGGATAATTAGCTTGTTTTCAGCCAATAAGGGGTGGCTTGGAGCGACCCCGGCAAATACCACCTTCTCGTCCTTTAGAAGCTCATGGTGTAGTATATCTGCTAGCGCTATATCTTCGTCTACGAAGCGAACTTCAAGCAAATCACCTTTCTTAGAGAGGTGTGTGGGCATCAAGCTTACCTCCGTGCTGCTTGGATAAAACCCTTTCTGCCAATAGCGAATGTCAAGCCTTAAATATGGTTTTGGTGGGAGGATTTGAGGGGCATGGCCTCGGATCTACTATTGATTTTACTAACCGCTGGTTTTGCGTTTGCAGCTTCTGTTCCTTTTCTTATAATACCAATATTAATTGCACCTAAGAACCCCAATAAGCCAAAGGAAACGCAGTATGAATGCGGTCAAGTCCCAAGTGGCGGAGGTAAGTTCTCCTTGATGATGCAGTACTACGCCTATCTGCTTATGTTCGTAGCCTTCGACGTGATGTCTATGTTTCTCTTCGCTTGGGGTATCTCTCTATACACCGTTGGGCTGAGCGGTTTCTTAGCAGTAATTCTGTTTATTGGCATTTTGCTTATCCCGTTAGGTTTTACGCTTTATCACGCTGCGAGGCGTGAGCTATGGTGAACAAATCCGCCTCCCTTCCCCTCTTATCTTTAGTTTAGAGGTGGTGTTATGCCCATAATTAGAACGCTTACAAGCTTTTTAATCAGAATAGTGGCGTTAATAATAGTTATTCTTGTCTTAGGGTTGATTGCGATCTTAGCAGCCTACTACTTTATCGGTCCTAGCTTTCCTCTAACACCTTCTATGCTTATCAATCCTCAAGAAGCGATAGCCTTTACCTTTGCTCTTATGGATACAGACTTCTTTAGGATAGTGGTATTTCCCGGGTTCACGTTTGTGGCGTTGTATGCTGCTATAGCCGGTTTATGGGAGAGGAAACTCCTAGCTAAAATACAGCTCCGCGTAGGCCCCTTATATGCGGGGAAGTTCGAAGGTATCCTCCAACCCATCGCAGACGTCCTGAAGCTTCTCTTCAAGGAGCTGGTTATCCCGAGGGTGGTTGACCGTTTCTTCTTCATAGCCGCACCCCTACTCACTGTGACGATCGCTACCGCTGCTATCGCTGTTATACCTGTTACCGAAAGGTGGGTGATAGCGCGGTCTGATGTCGGTGTTTTGGTTATCTTCGCTGTGCTAGGCTTCTTTCCTATAACTGCTTTGATGGCTGCTTGGTCTTCTAACAGCAGATACCCTATGCTCGGAGGGCTAAGAGCGCTGCACCAGATGGTTGCCTACGAGATCCCACTTATACTCTCTGTGCTCGCACCTGTGGTTTTTGCTGGCTCGCTGAACCTGATTGATATCGTGGAGAAGCAGTCGAGCATCTGGTTTGCTCTGCTAGCCCCGATATCCGCTTTAACCTTCTACATCTGCTCTTTGGCTGAGCTTGAGCGGATACCTTTTGATCTACCTGAAGCCGAGCCCGAGCTGGTTTCAGGGTGGTTGACGGAGTACGGTGGTATGAACTTTGGGTTGATATTGGGTATAGCTGTTTACATAAAACTCTATGTACTCTCAGCGCTCTTTACCACACTCTTCTTAGGTGGCTGGTTAGGTCCTCAGCCTCTACCCCCAGAGTTCTGGTTCATATTTAAAACATTCATCGTCACGACCTTTCTACTCATACCTAGAGGTGTCTTCCCAAGGTTAAGAATAGATCTACTTCTAAGGCAGAGCTGGGCAGTATACTTCATACTCGCCCTCATAAATCTGGTTGTAGCAGCAGCCGCTGTCTTAGGAGGCTTTAAGCTATAGGGGTGTGGTGATGAGGGTTGGTTGATGTTGCGTTTGCTGTGCTTGCCGTCATAACCGTAATCTCAGCAATATTGGCTTTGGAGGCTAAAGAGGTCGTTTACGGTGCCATCGCATTAGCCCTATCATTCGTTGGGATTGCAGGCTTCTTCGCTCTGTTGGATGCGGTCTTCTTGGCAATGTTCCAGCTTACAGTATACGTTGGGGCGATCGCTGTCCTTATTCTCTTCACGGTTATGCTTGTGCGAAGGGAGCAGTGGCTTAAAGCGAAGGAGGGTGTGCATAGAGCGGCTGGTGTGTTAGTTGCGATTGTAGTCGCTTTAGGCTTAGGCTACCTCGTCTACGCTTCAACAATAGCAACTGTTATTCCTTCAGTTGAACAGGCGCCCTTTACACTCATAGGTGCGCAGATCCTCACAGAATATTGGCTCGCCTTCATCACCTTGGCGCTCGTCTTAGCCTCTGCTGTAATAGGTGCTGTGGTTTTGGCTAAGTTGGAGAGGGATTGATTTGGAGCCGCTTGTAAACTACTTGTTCGTCTCCGTTGTGCTCTTCGCCATAGGTGTCTACGGGCTTGTTACGAAGAAGAATGCGTTGAGGATGCTCTTTGCGATTGAGATTCTGATAAACGCAGCTAACCTAAACTTCGTAGCCTTCACACGCTATCTCCACCCAACATCAGTTACCGGTCACTCTTTAGCTATGTTCTCTATAGCCTTGGCGGCAGCTGAGGCAGCCGTTGGGTTGGCGATAATCTTGGCAGTCTTTAGGTTGAGGAAGGATGTTGATGTGTCTGAAATTAAGGGGTTGAGGGGGTAGATATGATAAATCCTCTGCTCCAAGCTGTGTTCTTGCCTATCGTCCTTTCACCAATCGTCTATTTGATCGGGAGGAGGGTTGGAAGTAGGGTTGGTTGGCTTTCCTTTGCGATCTTAGCCTACTCTACCCTCCTCCTCATTTACTCAGCTTCCATCAGCCCAGACTACTTTGAACTCTACTCTTGGCAACCCTTCGGATTATTTGGGCTTAGATTAGATGGTCTAAGCCTACCCTTTGCGATAACGATCTATCTTCTCTCAACGGTGCTGGCGGTCTACTCCATACCCTATATGAAGCATCGAATCGAAGAAGAGGTCAAAGATGAGCACGCAGCGAACGCAAAGCACGGAATCTACCACCTATTATACCTCACTTACGCAGCTGGTATGCTCGGTACGGTTCTGGCTACTAACCTCATCCAATTCTACATATTCTTCGAGATTATGCTTATCCCATCCTACCTTTTGATTGCGGAGTTTGGCTACGGAGATAGAGCAAAGATCTCTCTAATGTACTTCCTCTGGACCCACATAGGTGCACTACTACTCTTAGCTGGAATCTTGACCACAGCCTTCCTCTCATCTTGGTATAGCGGTAGGCCTCTGACCTTCGATATGGTCAGCCTCCTACCATCGGGGGGGTTGGGGAAGAATATCGATACCTTAGCCATCCCCTTCGGATACATTCAAGCGATAGCCATCCTCATAACGGTTGGGCTCTTCGTGAAGCTCGCCTCATTTGGTCTGCACATCTGGCTCCCCTATGCGCACGCTGAAGCACCAACACCAATCAGCGCTCTGCTTTCGCCAGCTATGATCGGCATAGGAGGCTACGCCTACATAAGAATCCTACTATACCTACTCCCCTCAGCATACGAATACATCTTTTTCGCCATAAGCATCTGGGGTCTGGTTACAATCATCTACGGAGGCTTCATGGCACTTATGCAGGATGATGTGAAGAGGCTCTTAGCGTACTCAAGCGTCAGCCAAATGGGCTACATAATCTTCGGCATAGCATCAGCCTTCTACATAGGTCTCTCAGGCTCTGTGCTACAGTATGTCAGCCACGGCACAGGCAAGGCTATCCTCTTCATGACAGCGGGAAGCATAATCTTGCAAGCGCACGGGTTAAGAAGTATAAGCAAGATGGGCGGCTTGGCGCGAAAGCTTCCTATAACAGCTACAGCAGCCATGCTAGGCTTCCTAACCATAATGGGCATACCACCAACCAACGGCTTCCAGTCAGAGTGGATGATCTTCTACGGTTCCTTCGCAGGTGCCTTAGAGCGGGGAGACCTAGCGAAACTGATTGTGAGCGCCATAGCGCTCCTCGCAACGCCTCTAACAGCCGGCTACTCGCTTTGGACGATGAAGAGAATATTCTTCGGGAGATTGCCCGAGAATCTGCAAGAGGTAAGGGAGGCGCCTCCTACGGTCACCATACCTCTACTATTCTTGGCCTTTGTTGGGCTGCTCATCGGAGTTTACCCAGCTCTGTTCACAGAGCGCCTCTTCCCGGCTGTGAAGATTCTTCTAGGAGGGTGATTTGAGTTGAATGAAGCTCTACCTTGGCTTGTTTGGATTCTGCCGATAGTCGGCGCGATTCTAACGCCCGTCTCCGCTAAGATCGGTGATAGGTTTAGAGACTACCTTGCTGTGCTCTTCTCCTTAGCATCAGCGGTTTCAGCAGCCCTAATGATCCCATCTAAGGAAGTCATCCACAGCACGGTTGAATGGATACCTTCCATAGGTATCAAGGCTGGTGTCTTAGCAGACCCACTCAGCGTAACGATGGCTAACGTAGTGGGCTGGATCAGCTTCCTCATCATGGTCTACAGCCTCGGCTACATGAAGGGCGAACCAAATCTGACAAGATACTGGTTCTTCATGAACTTCTTCATAGGCAACATGCAGCTCATAGTCCTCTCAGATAACCTACTTCAACTATTCTTCGGCTGGGAGGGTGTAGGGCTCTGCTCCTATGCGCTCATCGGCTTCTGGCATAGTGACGAGAAGAAGTATTGGGTCGGGACGCCTGTTGAGGAAGGTGGAAGGAAGGCGTGGGGGCGTGAGCAAGCCTACTCGCCGAGCCACGCAGGCATGAAAGCCTTCATAACCACAAGGGTCGGTGACTCAGCCTTCCTAATAGGACTACTAATACTCTACACCTACTCGCACACCTTCAGCTTCACGCAGCTCGCCGAACACACAGAGTGGGCGAGCAGCCTAGCCTCAGCAGGGCTCCTCATACCAGTAACCATACTGATCTTCGGAGGAGCGGTAGGCAAGTCAGCCCAGTTCCCGCTACAAGAATGGCTCCCAGACGCTATGGCTGGCCCCACTTCTGTCTCAGCCCTCATACACGCAGCAACCATGGTGAAGGCTGGTGTCTTTCTGGTCGCAAGAGTAGGCCCAATCTTCTACACAGCCTTCCAAGCAGTAAACGCAGTACCTCTGTTCTTCGAGGTGGTCGCTTGGATAGGTGCCTTCACAGCCTTCTTAGCAGCCACTCAAGCCGTGGTGGGTAGGGAGATAAAGAAGGTCTTAGCCTACTCAACGGTCTCACAGATCGGCTATATGATGCTTGCTTTAGGTGCTGCTGGCTTGGTCAGCGAGAGCACAGCCTTTGCAGGTGGTTTCACAGCAGCTTTCTTCCACCTAATGAGCCACGCGATCTTTAAGGCTTCGCTCTTCATGGCTGCTGGTGCGCTCATCCACGCTTGTGGAAGCAAGTATCTTACTGATATGGGTGGTCTAAGAAATATTATGCCGATCACCTTCTTCTCTATGCTCCTAGCCTCAGCCTCCTTAGCCGGTATACCACCTCTGAGCGGCTTTTGGAGTAAGGACGCTGTTCTGGCTGCGGTTTGGGAGGCTTCTACACCATGCGCCCCTATCCTCTTTGCTTTAGCTGTTGTAACCGCTATGTTGACAGTGTTCTACACCTTTAGGATGATCGGCTTAGCCTTCTTTGGTGAAAAGAGCAAGTATCTTAAGGAGCTTGAGCATAAGCATAGCTCACATAGTGAAGCTGAGCACCACCTCGGTGAAGCACCTAAGGTTATGTGGATACCATATACAATACTAGCGGTAGCATCCCTAGCAATAGGAATAGTAGGCCCATTTATGGAAACCTATCTGCACGAATCATTAGAGCACTATCTGCACGAGTATGGTTTTAAGGTAGCACATAAAGGGTTTGAGATCAACCCAGTAGCGTTAGGAGGATCTTTAGCTGCTTTGGCGGTTGGTTTACCTTTAGGCTACTATATCTATGTAGCGCGGCGTGCTGATCCGGCTAAGATCGTGAACTCAAGCAGTGTGTTAAGAGCGCTTTACATCTTCCTAGAGAATAGGTGGTATCTTAACACACTCTACTACGCCATCTTCGTAGACGGCTTGGCTAAGTTTGCGCGTGTAGTCTGGAGAGGCTTAGAGTTAGGCGTAATAGATAAGTGGAGTGACGCAGCAGCCATAGCCTCCATAGTTTCATCGAAGGCTGGGAACTGGTTCGACAAATATATTGTAGATGGCTTCATAAACGGCTTAGCCTACGTAAGCACCATCTTCTCTAGAGTCAGTAGACGGATCCAGACCGGTGTTACGCAGAACTATCTGCTCGTCTTCACGATAGGTGTGGTGGTTGTGTCGATCATCCTAATTCTGAACCCCTCTCTGCTGTTGAGGTGATGGATGTTGGATATACCCTTACTTAGTTTAATGATCTTCATACCCATCATAGGTTCGATACCGGTCTATCTGCTCGGAAGATTAAGAGAGCGGCTCGCCGAGCTGGCTTCCCTCGTGATAACTATCGTAGTCTTCGCACTCTCCCTCTGCATGTACGGTTCACTCTATGTTTCAAAAGAGGGCGCTTCCTTCCGTTTCGTAGAAGGGCCTTACAGCTGGTTAGGCGGCTTCGGCGTAGACTACTATCTGGGTGTGGATGGTTTGAGTGCGTCACTGATACTGATCTCATCCCTTCTCTCTGTTCTTGTGGTGCTCGGCTCTTGGGATCTCATAACGGAGAAGAAGCCTATCTACTACTTCCTCATCCTCCTATTTGAGGGAAGCATAATAGGTGTCTTCTGCTCACTCAACCTCATACTCTTCTACGTCTTCTGGGAGATCGTGTTGATCCCGATGTTCTTCTTCATAGGTGTCTGGGGTGGACCTAGGCGTAAGTATGCTGCCATGAAGTTCCTAATCTTCACATTCGTGGGGAGTGTGATTATGCTTCTAGGCTTCATACTCATCTACCTATTCACAACACCAAACACCTTCAATATACCAGAGCTGATTGGTAAGATCCCCTTCTGGGTTCAACTCCTAGCTTCAGCTGCAGCCTTCATAGGCTTCGGGGTTAAACTGCCCGTAGTGCCCTTCCACACTTGGCTCCCAGACGCACACGTCGAAGCACCAGCACCGATAAGCGTCTTCCTAGCCGGTCTCCTCCTAAAGATGGGCGGATACGGCTTCATAAGAGTCAACCTAGGCCTATTAGCTGAGGCATCCAAGCAATACGCTTGGATCTTCATAGCCTTCGGCATCCTCACCATGTTCTACGGAGCGCTGGTAGCGATGGTTCAGAGGGACTTAAAGAGGATGATCGCCCTAACCAGCATAAACCACATGGGCTTCGTTCTGCTAGGCAGCTTCGCCGGTATATCTGCCTTAACCGCTCAAGGTGCTGTCTACGGTATCTCTGGAGCGGTCTTTCAGATGTTTAACCACGCAGCAGCAATAGGAATACTCTTCATGCTCTCAGGCTACATCCACGAGCAAGCCGGCACAAGAAACATCGATGAGTTGAAGGGTTTGAGGGTTGGTATGCCGAAGACTGCGTTAGTCCTCATCTTAGGCTCACTTGCTGGTATGGGTGTGCCTATGTATAGTAGCTTTCTCAGCGAGTGGATGGTTATCTTAGGCGCCATCTCTGTTAACAGATGGTATGCTCTAACGGTCTTGATACCCCTACTTACGGTAGCGTACTTCTTGTGGATGATTAAGAGGACGGTCCTAAGTCCATTACCAGAGCATATTCACTACCACGATATGCATAATAGGGCTATGATTGGGCTCCTCCTCTATCTTGTCCCCCTCTTCTTACTACTAATCTTCCCCTCACTTCTACTCGGGATTGTAGATCCGCTTTCCCTTTCGCTCTATCAGGCTGCGGGTGGTGGGTAGATGAGCGCAGATATAGTGATAGTAGATTATGCTGTTATCTTCACAGTAGGTAGTTTGTTTGTAGCTTCACTCAGCCTCTCTAAACGGGCTACTATAAGGCAGAGCCTAGCATTCTACGCCTCTTTAGTGGTCCTCGCAGCCTCACTAGCCATCACTCTACTTAACCTCTCGATCTACCTACTCTTCGAGCCTAAGCCAAGTTACACAAACCTATTTCACGTAGACCCCTTATCATACTTCTTCGCACTCACAGTCCAGATCGTCTCACTCCTCGTTATCCTCTCCTCTAAAAACTACATGTGGAGTGACCGTAATCTAGCCGTATACTTCTCTCTCCTACTCTTCTCAACACTAGGCATGGTTCTACTATCCTTCGCCGCAGACCTACTTATGATCGTGGTCGCTTGGGAACTGATGGGTATACCCACGTATGTGCTTACCGGTCTTAAGAAGGATAACCCATTCTCGAACGAAGCCGCGATAAAATACTTCCTCCTCGGCGCCTTCTCCTCAGGTATCCTTCTTTACGCCATCTCATTAACCTATGGACTAACGGGCACCACAAACTTGATCGCTGTGCTCCAAGCCTTGCAAACCTCAGCAATCCACCTAGACCCGCTAACCCTCCTGACACTGGCACTCTTCATAGCGGGATTCGGGTTAAAGATGTCGGTAGTACCTTTCCACATGTGGATACCAGACGCCTACGAAGGCGCACCAACCACCATAAGCGCTTTCCTCTCAGCTGGTACCAAGAAGGCTGGTTTCGTAGTTGCGATAAGAGTGTTTGTAGTAGCCCTCCCATTCCTTAGCGTGAACTGGACGACCGCTTTCGCCATACTAGCCCTAGCAACAATGACGCTAGGTAACGTGGCAGCTCTTACACAGCGTTCAGTTCCCAGAATGCTCGCCTACTCAAGCATAGCACAAGCAGGCTACATCCTCATCGGGTTCGCCGTTGCTACAGAGCCCGCTAAGACCCTAGCTCTAATAGGGGTTCTATTCCACGTCTTTAACCACGCGATTATGCAGTCCTCAGCTTTCTTGGCCGTTGCCGCTGTAGACCGCACCACCGGTAGAGTTAGCCTCGACTCATTCGCCTCACTTTGGCGGAGGATGCCCATAACCTCATTTGCACTAGCGGTTTCCCTTCTTGCTTTGGCTGGGATACCTCCTCTGAACGGCTTCTGGAGTAAGCTTGTGCTCTTCGCAGCAGCCATCCAAGGTGAGATGGCTTGGCTCGCTTTAGCGGGTGTCTTGAACAGTGCCCTCTCACTCGGCTATTATGCTTGGGTGATCAAGCGGATGTATATCGATGAACCAACCGGCTCCATGGAGCAGGGTAAGATCAGTGAGCCGCCTGTAATATCTGCTGTGCTCTTAGTGGCTACAGCCATAATAATCGTTGTAGGGATCTATCCTTCTCTGATATATGATCTTGCTAAAGCCGCGGTTTTGGCCTTAGGTTGAGATCAGCTTAAGCGGTTCACAGCGAAGTCCGCTATCTCATATAATATCTGCTTGGCTTCGCAGTCAGGAAGATCCCTAAGGTTCGTCTTCGCCTCGTTGGCGTATCTCGAGGCGATTTCAGCAAGAATCTTCCTCGCATCGCCTTCGCTCACCTTTACTCTTCTGGCGATCTTAGAGCCGTTGTTCCAATCTAGGATGTCGTCTTGGATCTGGTACGCTATACCTATGTTGAGCCCATATCTGGCGAGCGCCTCAACCACCTCTCCTTGTGCTGAAGCGAGCTTTGCTCCGATCTTAGCCGCTGCCTCGAATAGACTTGCTGTCTTCTTCCTAACGATTAGAAGATACTTATCGAGCGGTACTTCGCTGTTCTCAGCTTCAATCTTCATCTCCATAATCTCGCCTTCACACATCTGAAGGGCTGCTGATGCAAGGTCTTCAGCTATATTCTTCTTTGATCTAGCGACTATGCTCAAGATTATCCCGAAGACGAAGTCTGCTGTTAGTAGGGATGTGTTAAAACCATATATTAGGTAGAAGACCGGCTTGCCCCTCCTTACGGTTTCGTCATCTATAATATCGTCATGTATGATCGATTCGGTGTGCAAGAGTTCTACCGCAACAGCCTCTTTAAGGGCATCCGCCTCACAACCACCAGCAACCTTGTTTGATAGAAGAAGTATTATCGGCCGTATACGCTTCCCACCTTCCAACGCATATTTCAAAGGCTCGTAGAAGTCAGAGTTCAAGTAGTTCTGTAGCTCTCCACTAAGAGCTTCATCGACCATCTTAGCATAAAAGGCTATTTTATCTAACAGTTCTGCTGGTGTGCTTGTGGTTTGTTGCATCTCCGTCTTACCTACCTCTCAAACCCGCCCTTTTTATCCTTACTTCCCTGAGGAGCCACCTCGGCTTAAGCCACCTTTCCTCAACCCCATCCTTCGTCTCAACGACCATCTCGTCTTCATCCTCAGCCAACACCCTTTTAACGGGGTGCTTAAGCCTATGGGCAAAGTATTCTTTGTCCGTCATCGTTCTTGAGAAGCTCCTATTCCTTTCTATCTTGCCGAACCATTGGAGGTTGCCGCTATCAAAGGAGAGGTATAGCCTAGCAGCCCCCATCTCAGCATAGAGCCTAAGGTAACTCAACTTACGGGGGAGCGCGTGATCCAAGACTATCTTGAACATACTTCTCTAATTTATTTATTAGGAGCAATTCATATATAAGGTAATAAACGACACCAACACTTTGATGAGAAAAGAAAGGTTTGTTAAAGGAGCCGCCTTATGCGGTATAGTAGGTGTAATCGCAGTTTACCCCCTCATCCTACTCGCAATATCCTACTATCCTGGCTTCAGCTGGTTTGATAACGCGCTGAGTGACTTGGGTGTCCAAGGAGTATCAGCAATAATCTTCAACACCACATTAATCTCGGCAGGGATCCTACTCTTCATCTTCTCGATAGGCTTGATGATCCACATAACAGGCTTCACCGCAAAATTGAGCTGCATTTTACTACTCGCCTCAGCAATATTCCTCGCACTTATAGGTCTCTTCCCAGAAAACTATGGTAGAATACACTTCTATGTCTCAGTCGCATTCTTCGTCTTGATCGTGCTATCTCTACTATCTTTAGGCATACATTTTCTACTTAAATCGTCTAAGCTCTCTGGTTTGTTAACACTCATTGGGGCTCTCGCGGCCGCATTAATCTGGCTCCTACCTTGGCGTGGAGTCGCTATACCTGAAGCGATCTCCTCGCTCATACTCTCAGCTAGAATTGTAGCGCTAGCGGTTAAGATGTTGATTAAGTGACTTCCTCTACACTATGTCGCCATTGAGCTTTTTAGCAAGCTTACCTCTCAGCTTTATGTTTAGACTAAAATCCTCTGGTTTCACAACATCGGTCGTAATTCTTCTTACGACCAGCCCGCACCTGTTGTCTGGCAGAAGCTTGTTTCTTATGCATAAAGCGTAGGAGCAGGATGGACCGGCACAGAGATCGTTTAACCAACTGCACCAGATTGTTTGTCCCCGTATCAGCATCGCTCTTTTGCCGCACTTAAAGGATATGCATTTAGGCCAACACTTTCCGTACTTGTCAGGGCCCTCATGAGGCAATCCTTAACAACCCTTCTACACCCTACCCCTTTAACTAACACTCATATATCTTTTAAGGCCAGATCCCAAGCATCTTTATGGCTTCCGCTACCCTCCCTACACCAACCATAAGCGCAGCAGCCCTCATGTCAATATTGTGCTTAACTGATGTCTCGTAGACGGTCTTAAAGGCCGAGGTCATCTTCTCCTCCAGCTTCCTCTTAACCTCAGCCAAAGACCAATGATCTCTATTCAAGTTCTGCACCCACTCAAAATAGCTTACAGTCACACCACCAGCATTCGCCAGTATATCTGGGACAACGAAGACCTTATTATCATATAATATCGTATCAGCTTCGGGTGTAGTAGGTCCGTTAGCACCTTCAACCACTATACGCGCTTTGATTTTACCAGCGTTAGAGGATGTAATGACGTTTTCCAAGGCAGCTGGAAGCAGAATGTCGCACTCAAGCTCCAACAGCTCCTCATTGGTTATTTCTTCACATCCAGGTAAGCCGACTACGCTTCCAGTCTCCTCCTTATACTTGAGAGCTGCAAGGGGGTTTATCCCTTTCCGTGAAAATACGCCGCCGCGTGAATCACTTAACGCAACTATCTTGCACCCCATCTCTGCCAAGGCTAGAGCTGCGTGCGAACCTACGTTACCGAACCCTTGGATAGCAACTGTAACATCTTTAAGTTCAAGACCAAGCGTCTTAACTGCCTCACGCGCACATATGGCTGCACCTAATCCGGTCGCCTCGGTCCTCCCCTCTGAGCCACCTAAACTAACAGGTTTACCCGTGACAACTGCTGGCTCGGGGCGTCCTACAAGTTGGCTATATGTGTCCATTATCCAAGCCATGGTCTGGGCGTCTGTGTAGACGTCTGGTGCTGGGATGTCTATGTAGGGGCCGATGATAGGTGAGATCATAGCGGTATATCTTCTAGTCAACCTCTCTTTCTCTCCACGCGACATCCCTTTCGGGTTGCAGACGACACCGCCTTTCGCACCACCAAACGGCACATCCACTACACCACATTTCCAAGTCATCCAGAAAGCTAACGCCTTAACCTCATCTAACGAAACTTCTGGGTGATATCTTATGCCACCCTTATAGGGTCCTCTCGCATCATTATGCTGAACCCTGTAGCCCATATATGTTCTTACTTCACCAGTATCCATACGCACAGGCACAGCAACTGTAACAATTCTCTTCGGCTCTTTGAGCATCTGATAAATATCAGGGTCCATCTTTAAAAGGTCTGCAGCTATCTCCAACTGCTTTAATGCCGATTGAAAGGGATTAGGTTTAGCTACCAATCCGATACTCCTTCTTCACATCCCCTTTAAAAATTTTTTTATTCCATCTCTCATAATTAAAGAATCCACATTTCTATTTTGTGTTTTCTAATCAGCCTCTACACTAACTTCTAATTATGAAAGGTGGTCTTCTTTATGAGTTAAGTGTTAAAGCTTTAGATCCTCTTTTAACCCTAATCTCTTTAAGGTTTCTGGTAAGGGTATGCTGGTCTCGGGATCCCACCCTCTAAGTGTATAGTACTTTGTTAGCGCTGTTTCAAATTCTTCCTTTATTACAAACTTTCCATCAGAGACCCCTCCCTTTAAAGGTTCGGTAAATATTCTCGCTGGCAAATAGTCGTCTTTCCTAGTAAAGCCTTCCCTTACGTTGAACATTTTAGATAAGTTCCATATCCTCTCACCAATCAGCTTTAGATCCTCCTCGGTGTAATTTTTACCTAAGGCTGGGTTAAATAGCTCAACTAACTCCTTGTAATCCAAGGCCCAAAAGTCACAGATCGTAGCTGACCATTTAATACTATTCAAATCTTGAAGCCTCTTAACACCCTCTGGCTTTCCATTAAAGCTGAACTGGTCTTTCTTAACAAATGCGTCTTCTGCAACCATCCAAGCCCTCAGATGACAACCTCCTCTATCTGCGGTGGCGTAAGCTAGCGCCATCCCCCAGCTTCCTCTCGCTTCATACCCTGGCAACTCTAATCCTTTCACTTCCATCACGAATTTTTCTGCACCCTTTCCTATCTGCTTAGCAGCTCTTCTGACACCTTCGCTAAGTATCTTTCCTATTCCCTCTCTTTTGCCGATCATCTCTGCTAACTTAACTAAAGCGTCAGTTCTACCCCAATCTAAGTCTAATCCACCAACATCATTCTTTGTAAGTATGCCTTCTTTACAGAGTCTTATTGTGAAGCCGAGTATGCTACCAAGTGAGATCGTATCCATTCCGTACGTATCTGCTAGATGATTTATCTCCGCGACTCCACTCAAGTCCCCTAACCCAGTATTCGAACCTACGAGAGCTAACGTCTCATATTCGGGAGCCTTAAGTATCTTATCGTTAACCTTAATTTTTCTCTTGCAGACAAGTGGACATGAATAACAAGCATACCTTTTAGCGAGTCTTTCTTTTATTCTTTCAGTGTTTATGTTTTCCGCGTATTCAAATACGCCTTGAGTATAGTCTTTAGTAACTAGTACACCCGACATATTTGAAATATCCACAATGATCGGGGTGCCATCCGTTGCTGCCCACATATTCGCATCAGTCTTTACACTTTTTGAAATAAGTTCTGAAACATTTTGCTTAAATCTGTCCGGATCATACAGTTTAACAGTACTCTTATAACCTTCTACTGCTATCGCCTTCAGGTTTTTGCTGCCCATAACAGCACCTGCTCCTCCTCTTCCATGTAGCCAGTCCCCATCGCCTACTACCGCTGCTATCAATGCCATTTTTTCTCCAGCCGGTCCTATGGCAAGCACTGAAGCATCCTCGTCACGCAATTCCTCTCTTATTGCTGCTGTCACATCGTGGGTGAACATTCCCCAATATTTGGTAGCGTCTTTAAATTCGGCCCCTTTTTCACTTATATGTAGCCACGTCGGCTTCGAAGCCCTTCCTTGGATTATTAGTAGGTCCCAGCCTGCAAACTTCATCTTAACACCAAAATGGCTGCCGCAATAGCTATCCAGTATAGTTCCAGTTTCTGGAGACTTTGTAATTAATGGGTATCTGCCAGAAAGAGGTGCTATTGTACCAGTTAACGGTCCAGTGGCAATTATTATTTTGTTTTCGGGGGAAAGTGGATCAATCTTTGGAGGAAGTTCATCATAGAGATACCTTATGCCTAGCCCTCTTCCTCCGATATACTTCTCAACCCAATCGGCCCTCAGATCTTCAGCCTTACACTTTACGTTTGTTAGGTCCACTCTAAGAACTCTACCATTAAACCCGAACATAGCCTACATACCTTAGAACCCTCTATTAAAAGTTAACGTTTATTCAAATAATGTGTCAATACCGCAGATAGAACAAAAGCAACCATCTAAAATGTGAAAATAATGGGCGAGTAGGGAGCAAGAAGATGCGCAGAAATCAGATCAAAAGGATTTAGCTCTGGGCTAATTTAGCCCGCAAGACAATTGTCTTTAACAAATAATGCTTTGGGCCTTAAAAGATGTGGATGAAGCCGTTTGTTGTTAAATTAAGGAAAGAAACTAAGATTGTTGTTCGGTTGCTTCACTTAATATGACTGCTATGTCTTTAACTTCCATGTCTACTGTCTGCGCTTCAGACTTTAGCATCATATTACAGAACGGGCACGAAACGGCTACAATCTTCACGCCAGTCTTCTTTGCCTCGTTTATCCTCACCTTACTAATTCTTTCCCCAATCTTTACGTCATAGAAGGCTCCTCCGCCCCCACCCCCGCAACAGAATGTTCTTTCGCTATTTCTATCCATCTCGATAAGCTCTGCCCCACAGTTTTGAAGAATAAAACGAGGCTCTTTTCTAATCGGATTCCAACGAGCTAAATAACAAGGATCATGATATGTCATCCTTACTCTCTCTTGAGGCTTCAACTTTAACCTACCCTCTTTGATTAGTCTAGCAAAGAACTCAGTATAATGCTCTACGTGAAAGTTGTAGCCAAATTGCGGATATTCATACTTAAAGGTGTTGTAACCGTGGGGGCATCCTACAAGCAATGTTTTGAAATTGTATCTTCTCAAACTTTCACCGGTTTGTAAAATAATTTCGTTAAAGAGAAGTTCATCGCCTATTCTTCTTACCGGATCTCCGCAGCACCCTTCCTCCGGAAGTAAGGCGGCTTTAACGCCCGCTAACTTCAGAAGCTTTGTTACCGCATAGGCTATAGGTCTTAAGGTTGGATCAAGTGCTGTAGTACAACCAATCCAATAAATGACGTCGTATTCCTTTCCCTCTTCAGCTATCTCCAATCCATTTTCTTCAGCAAGTTTTTGAACAAATTCGGTCTTACTATAGGGGTCAAAGCCATATGGATTCATTGCTCTCCTTATATTTGAAGATAGTTGAAGTAGTTCTTCAGGCACCGCTTGATTTACGGACATCATCCATCTTCTCACATCAATTATGTTTTCCACGTGATGTAGTAATAACGGACACCGTTCTACACAGGCGCCACAGGTTGTGCAGGACCAAAATACCTCAGGAGTATTCTTCTCGGTCATTACTTTAGCTTCTACTCCTTCATTCATCGCCTTCCGCATTTCCAATATCATGTACATTGGAGATAGTGGCTTGCCACTAAGATTTGCTGGGCAATTATTATGGCATCTAGCACACGAAACACAGGAATCATAATCTAGCCGCTCCTTCCACGAAAGATCGCCAACCTTTTCAGCACCAATGTAAGTTCCCGTTTCCAACCTTTTCTCTAAATCCTCTACACGCTTTAAGGCTGATAATGGTTCTGGTCTTGCGAAGAATGTATTAAATAGCCCTCCTGCCACTAAGTGGAATAGCTTTGTGTACGGTATCGTCGCTAGAGTGAAAAGTGCAAGCAACATATGGAATAACCAGATATAGGGGTAAGCATTAAAGAAGGTCTCCTCCAGACCCGTGTTTTGAATATACGACGCTATAGCATAGCCTATAAAGTCAAATCCGTCAACCCATTCTAGCCTATAGTTTAAAGTGGATATTCCGCTAAGCAAAAAGCCAGTTACGCCAATTAGAAATAAGCAGGATAAAACCAGATGATCACCGAAAACAGTTGGTATCTCGTCCTTTTTGTAGGCTCGCCTAATCCACGCTATTATACACCCTGCAATCAGAAGTATCCCACCTATATTCAGCGCCAACTTATATAGTAGGTAAGTGGACTCGGTTAGAAATCTTAAACCAAACAATTTGTAACTCACATCGTATTCTAAGAACCGCAGTATCGTTCCAACCAGAAGTATGATCGTTCCAAGGTATATAGGAACATGAATAACAGATCCGATCCAACTCTTAATTACTTTTCTTTGCAGTATCCCATACTTAACTAAAGACGCTATCCTCTCTTTTAAAGACCTCTCTTTCAATGCGCGAAAAAACCCATATCCATAGAACCATATCCTAAAGTGTCGATATAGACCAAAAAAGAAGATTAGTGCTACGAGGGGGATAAGAATATAAATCAAGATTTCTAAGTTTTCAACGAACAAATAATGTTTTATTTCAATCGAGTTTAAGACCATCAGCAAATCGCTGAAACATACAGGTATTTTTGCTTTTCGCAAGCGATGAGTCTTTGTAGGGAGAGCTTTACTTTTTCTTTTATTGAATAATAGATAGCTGTTTTTCGGAGGTGGGAACTTGGTTATGTGTTCCCAATGTGAGTTTTTCTTAAATCGGAATTGGGTGTTTTTAAGAGGAAGAAGTTTCATTGAGGCTTAAAATTCTTAGCTATTCTATATTTCGCCCTTATAGTCTTAGGAGGGCTGGCTGGGGTGCTTTAAGTCTGTAGGGTCTCTAAGACTGCTGTTTGTGAGTGAGTTAGGACACTTAGCGGGAAGGTTAATGTTAAGCCTTTAAGGATGGTTAGGAGGCTGACAGCGTTAAATGGAACAAGTGTTAAGGTTAACGTGTTGGAGTGTTAGGTTTATGCTGCGATAGATATTGATAGAAACGAGGTATTGTTAGGGGGTTATCCATCTAAGAATGCCCTTACCGCAGAAGAGCTTATACGTAAAATCTTAAGTACTGTGATAGTAAACCGAAAATTTACTATCGATTATGTACTCTGACTTAAAGAGATCCATGCGGAGCCTGTCCTACAATACGATGTAAACTCCTTTCGGTGAGAGAAGCTTACTAGAATCCATATAGTCGTCAAAGGGTTCTACGAACAACATAAAAAGTTACGCGTAAGAGCGTTAGGTTTAGGAGATACGTATTATGCTGAAACTTAGAAACTATCCGTATTATATCTGTGTTATTTTAGACAAGAGAGGTGCTATACCCACTTTAAAAGTAATATTAAATCACCCCACTTTTTCCGAAACCTTTATTAAAGGGAGTATCGTAGATTAGCGGTATGCCGAGCGAACAACATAACGCGAGGCATAAAAATTCTGCAAAAACTACTAAAAAGGAGGGTAGAGGAACATGCTGCCGTTAGAAATTTTGGTACCAATCACCGTAGTATTCATATCCATCCCTGTCATCGTTACACAAGTGATCAGAAGACTTGGCTTCGTTAAAACCCTAGAAGATTTTCTAGTAGCCAAACACTTGGTGCCGATGTCCATGGTATGTGCCACCGTCACGTCCCTCTACATATGGGGGAGCTCGGTCATGGGTTCTGCTGAAGGTGCATATGGTTTCGGCATCGCTGGTACGTGGATCTATCCAATGTACGCAGCAGGTCTGTGGATATTCGGTCTATGGGCAAGTAAGCTCCGAGCTTTATTGCCCTTCGCCGTAACATATATCGATTGGTTTAAGGTGAGATTTAAGAACGCACCGCTGCTTGTGCTGGTGGTACTCTATGCCTTACTAACAAGCCTTTTTGGGGCGATGTGCCAAACGACCGCTGCAGGGCACATGTATACTGGTCTCTCAGGGGGCATCCCATATGCCTATCAGATCGGTGTCCTCTTAAGCTCCGTACTATCTCTAGTATACATAGTCACCGTTGGACTATGGGGTTCTCTGGTAGCCACGTGGGCCTTTACTAACTTAGCCATGCTCTTCCACGCCATAACTGCCGCATACACTTGGTCCGCGTTAGGTGGGCCTGGAGCGGTAATAGAGACCGCTGCAACCGTTTCTGACAAATTGGGCCCAGAGTTCTTTAACTTATTGAGTCCAAGCGCCTTGATCCTATACCTCCCCGCTGTCCTCGCATGGGCTCTATTTTCACTACCGATGCAGCAGGACTACTGGCAAGTAGCTCTAGCAGCAGACTCCTCTAAGTCAGCTGGGCGGGGCTTCTTACATGCAGGTATATGGTGGTTCTTCATGCCCTTCTTAGCCACTTCTCTTGGCTTCTCCTATCGCATATTAGAAGCAGCTGGTAAAGTACCCGCAGTAGCCGTAGGCACAGAGGCCTATCCGACCTTGATAGGGCTCTTCACGCCAACATGGGTCCAAGTCTTGTTCTTGTACGTAATTCTGAGTGCGTGCGTTGGAACCGTAGGGCAGGCCTTGCTTGCTATGGGCACAGTGATTGCTAACAACCTCTACAAGCAATTCATCAATAAAAATGCCACGGATAAACAGATCCTGCGAGTAACAAGGATAAGTGTAGCCGTATGTGCCATAGTGCTAATACTATCAACCATAACGCCGATATCCACACTATACCTCTTGCTCTTCATGCCACTATACATGGCTCCGCTTGTAGGCGGCTTCTTGCTAAGTATGTGGAGAGGATGGGTTAGTTCGTGGCCAATATTCGCAGGAGGGATAATAGGATTCGCAGTGGGCGCATACATGTTCTTAGTACTAGGGCTCTGGGGGCCTTCGATGGTCGTAGCCTTCTTCATAGGACTTGGCATAACCGTACTAGGAAGCCTAATAAAGAAAGAGCACTTTGACTTCTCGGTGTTAGAGCAGTACAAGCGGAGGTGACATAAGCATGGTAACTGAACTCACTACTTACATATTGCTTGAAGTAATAGTATCTGTGGGGGTCCTTCTAGGATACACCGCGTGGAATCTGCCCAAAGTAATACTCGATATAAAAAGAATAAAGAAGATGTTGGAGAAGGGCTTGGAGCAAGGCTAAGGCGACAAGGAATCTTACAGCCTTCTCAAAAGATAACCCCCACTTTTTTTTACCATTACATGTTTTCATTATCTGCGTTTAGAGGCAAAGAAGTTTTAATCCGGATCATAACGAATATAAGGGTGCTGAGGAAGAAAACCTCACTAATGCGAACATGTTTTAACTTCCAACTTTTTGCATTCATCTTTATCTCGTCGTGCATTCTTCTATCTACTATTAATGCTAACAAACAACGTAAGCGTTAGTCTTTACTCTGGCGCTTCCCTTTCTCTCCTTTGAATATTCTAAAAAATTATAGCTCATTCTTCTCTTCAAGCGTTCTGAGATACACCACTTCTCCTACCATCACTTTCTCCATGCCTCTGCTTGTTTCCAACAGTAGTGCGCCATCTCCATCAACATCTATTGCCGCTCCCTCTATAACCCTACCCATTACGCATACCCTCACGATTTTGCCCAGCGTTGAGCTCCACTCCTTCCATTCTCTGACAACTCTATCAACCTCACCTATCGTAATCCTGTAGTAGTAGGCATCTATGTTTAACAAAATCTCTTTAAGAAGAGGAGCCCTAGGGACTTCAAAACCTAAAACATCCTTAAGTGCAACGGCTGACTCTCTAAGCTCTTCCGGTAGCTCGTTGTTTACGTTCACTCCTATTCCGAGTAGAAGATAATTGATCTTATCAGCCTTAGCTCCAGCCTCACTAAGTATCCCACATACCTTCTTTCCATCTATTAGCACATCGTTGGGCCACTTCACTTTAGCATCCACGGAGAAGACGCTCTTCAAGGCTTTTGCGACGGAAAGCCCCGCTGCGAGGGAGAGGGCGTGAAGGCTCTTGAGCTGAGCCGGTCTCAGAAGTACTGTAAACCAAAGACCACCTCTACTCGCAAACCACTTTCTATGCATCCTTCCTCTGCCACTACACATCTCTTCGCATACAATTACTGTCCCTTCAGGAGCACCTTCAAGAGCAAGAGCCTCTGCGACATCTTGGCTACTTGGGCACTCCTTCAAGTAATATGTAAAAAACTTCATTCGTGTAGGCAATACTGAGAGCACCTTATTTATGTGCATCAAATCGTTGTAATGGACTATCCCATAACCCAGCCTAAGATTACACCTCTACCTACCCTATTTATCTTTGCCCCAGAAATCCATTGGAGTCTTGTTAACTCAATTCCGCCGACGGAACCTCGGCTGTTGAGTAACATTTCTAAAACGCTTCCCGCCAGATCTTCAATCAAGAAATCTCACCCGACAAACTTCTTGTATCTGGTGTACATAGCCTCCCCCACCTCAAGAGCCTTAACTGTAAAGAGCTGGACAAAAGCTTTTATCTGCATCACAAGCAACATAACTCTACATAAAAAACCTTTTTTGCCAAGGTACCCCACATTAACTTTGTAAACACTTACCAAGTCCGTGAATATTGAAGCAGAGTAGTATGTGAGCTTTAATGCTAAAAGTACTGCTATTAAGGGTTTAAATTTCAGTTTTCGAAAAAAGGATACGAGCTCTATTGATGAAAAACTCTTCATCGCGATTAATGAAGCCGTGTATAGTATGTAAATTTTAGTGAAATTAGTCACAATCAATGCAAAATCAATAGCACCAACAATTACTTGAAGAAGTATAGAGGCTATTGACAGAGGTATTATAAACAACAAGAAGTACTTTGTAAGTGGTACTAATTGCTCAAAACCTGCAACATAAATGAACACAATTGTTACCCCTATAGCAAGTAATGGTAATAGGTTAGCTGGTGTAAGAAATGCTAATAGGGATGTGGTGAGCAAGAGAGCTAGCGATACCTTAAAAGTAATCCTTCTACGGCGCTCCTTTAAGAACCTTGAGAGGCTAATCAAAGAGATTCACTCGCCGCTTGGAGAGAGTTCTAGGTAGTTATCAACATATTTTGCAAGTATTCTGTTATGAGAAGCAACGATAACTGAGCCATATCCTTCCTTAACGCTTTCGAGAAGCTCTGCGAAAACTTCCTCAGATTCTCTGTCAAGCCCAAGAAACGGTTCATCAAACAAAAGGAGCTTGGGGCTGGCGATATAAGCAAGAGCCATCGCAAGTCTTCTTGCCTCTCCGACGCTAAGCGTATAGGGATTTCTATCTGCTAAGTGCTGTAGAATGAACATTCCCAGCACATCCTCCTCCTTTAACCTTCTACCAAATAACTTCAGGTAAAGGGAAAGCTCTTCACGGACAGAGCCGGTGGAAAACCAATACAGGGGTTTCTGCGGAATGTAGAATATAGGCTTTTCAACATGCAGCTCCCCAGACTCGTAAGGAATGAGACCAGCCAACACCTTCAAAAGCGTCGTTTTACCTGTACCATTCCTTCCAAAGACTCCAAACACGCCTCCCTTACTAACAGCAAAGTTTAGCCTCTTAAACAGCGTTCTTCTGCCAAGGTTTATTTTCAGGTTAGTGGCATAAGCATTGAATTCCTGCACACCGTACTCCTTAAAGCCTCTAGGCGTAAATGTATCAAAATTCTTGTGTCTCTCTACCTCCTTATCAAGCTCAATAATCGCATCAAAATAGCCCATCACCCCCTCAATGTTATGGTCAGCGACAACAACCGTGATTCTTTTTTCTTGAGCAGTAGCCCTTAGTAATTCCAGCACATTAGTTAGGGTCTCCATATCCAGGTGCGAGGCTGGCTCATCAAGCAGAAGTAGCTTGGCACTACTATTTGTAACTGTGTAAGTGAGGAATTTATAGAGCATTCCATCTGAGAGTTCCTCCAAAAACTTGTCACAGTGGTGTACAAAGCCATTCGGTGGAAGCCTCAGAAGCTCCAGCTCCTCGCAGACTCTTGAGCCTAAGAAAAAGGTGTAGATGTCTTGAGGAACGTAAGCCACGAGCCCCTTTTCAGTAGCTTGCCAAGGGCTTAGGTCAAAGACCCTTACAGAACCTGTTATTGAAAAATTCGTGTATATGTTGGGAATAATACCTGATAACACCTTCAATAGAGTGGTCTTACCAGAGCCGGAAGGTCCAGTGACAAGTGCTACCTCGCCTTCCCTTACTGAAAAGGAAAACTCCTTTAATACCATATTACTGTCTATCGAAACGCTTAGTCCGCTAACGTTAATAGCGTTCAATTCAGTTTAAGTCCTTTGTACGCCGCAATCTTATAAATGTATTTAGCTAAGGCGAGCGCTATAACGTGATCCATTAAAAGGTCCTGGGGCACGAACACGAGCACACCAGCAATAAATGGTATAAGAAGCCTGTCGCTTACATTTCCCCCTATCGAACTTACCACATTTTGAGCCCAAGAAAAGAATTGCTCATTGCCAAGAGCGTGATATGAGAATACGAGGAAGCCTAGTACATAAGTTGGGAGGACAGCTATTAAGGAGAGTGGAAGGAGAGCTAGGTAGTCAGCAAGCCCAAGCTCATCCAGCTTTCTGCCCCTTAACCTTAGGTACCACCTTCTTAGCAAGCTCATTAGTGGAGCAGAAAGCATGAATCCAAGGATATAACCTCCTGTAGGGCCTAGAATAACATAAATTCCGCCCCTAAACCCAGCTGCCATCGGAAGTCCAAGGGCTACAAAAAGCACATAGAGAACCATCGAAAGAAAGGCATGTGGAGCATCTAGGAGGAGCCCTGCTAAAACAACGCTAGTGTTCTGGAACGTATAAGGAATTGGTCCGATCCAGAAGCTCAGTTGAGCCAAGATACCGGCTAGAACAGCTATAGTAGCGCACATCACAAGCCTCACATACATTCACTAAGCCCTCTAAGGAGTAGTATCCTTCTTCAGCCTGTATTTAAAATTATCATCTAAAATGTTTTGTTTAAAAGTTCTTAAGGCTATCTTAAAAAGGAAACTCGCTACAACTAGACTTTTATCTTGGATACATCTTTTAGCTCTTGTAGCTGATCGACAAGTTGTGTGTAAACATCGCCTTTTTGGAATTCCTCGATATCCAGTATATTTAACAGAAATGGAATCGATGTTTTTATTCCTTCTATCTCGAAATCTTGCAAAGCTTTCTTCATCAAGCGAATCGAATCTTCTCGTTTTTCCGTATGAACAATAACCTTAGCAATTAATGGATCATAGAATGGAGGAACGTATGTTCCATCTTCAAGCGCGTGATCTACTCTTATACCTTCACCCTCAGGAAGCTTAACCCTAAGTATTTTCCCTGGAGACGGAAGAAAGGTCATGGGATCTTCGGCGTATATTCTGCATTCCATGGAGTGTCCATTCAGTTTATAGACCGAGCGTAGCTCTAGAGGCTCTCCTGAGGCTATCTTGAGTTGTTGTTCTATCAAATCTACACCAGTCACACACTCCGTCACAGGATGCTCTACTTGAATCCTTTTGTTAATTTCAAGGAAGTAGAAGTTACCATCGTTATCACGGAGGAATTCTACTGTGCCAGCATTTACATAGTCGCACTTCTCCATCACTTTAATAGCAAGTTCTGAAACGTACTTCCTAGTCTTTTCATCTACAACCGGGGAAGGTGTCTCCTCAATAATCTTTTGGTATCTTCGTTGGATGGAACACTCCCTCTCCCCTAAAGACACTATATTACCGTATTTGTCAGCTAATATCTGAACCTCAATATGCCTCGGTCTTTCCAGTACCCTCTCGACATAGAGGTAAGGTCTCCCAAAGGCTACGCTCGCTTCCCTCTGTGCCGATTCATAGACGCTCTGAAGCTCGTCTTGTGATCGAACAATTTTCATCCCTTTTCCGCCGCCTCCCAGATCTGCTTTAACGAGGATGCGACCAAATCTCTCAAGGTATTCTCTAGCCCCGTTTTCATCTATAGGTTCAAGAGAACCGGGTATAATAGGAACTCCTGCCTCCCTTGCCATCATTCGGCAGAAACACTTTGATTCAATCTTTTTCATCACTTTCGCAGGAGGACCTACCCAAATAACTCCCAATTTTTCGACAGCTTCCGCAAACGAAGCATTTTCGGCAAGAAACCCGTAACCTGGATGAACTGCGTCTGCATTAGATTTCGTCACGACTTCACATATTTTCTCCACGTTCAAATAACTGAAGGGAGGCGGAGAACGGCCTATGTGAAAGGCTTCATCAGCTAATTTAACATGAAGAGCATTAGCATCTGCATCAGAATAAACGGCAACAGTCTTTATGCCCAGCTTTCTGCACGTTCTGATTATGCGAACTGCTATTTCTCCTCGATTTGCGATAAGCAGTTTTTTTATCTCGATAGAAGATCACCTTGACTACACGAGCACGTAGTAGTTAATATAAGGACACTAATGGAGTGCCTACATCCACTTCATCCCACTCTTTTACATGGACCTCATTAACTACTCCTTCATCTGTTGCTTGCACATTAACTTCCGTCTTCATAACGTTTAACACTACTACTACTTCACCATTTTTAACATTGTCTCCAGGCTTCACTAAAACGCGAGCCACTAAGCCGGGTAATGGAGCGGTTATGACTTTCATGCAGCGCCTCACCTAATTATCTCTGATAACCTCACCACTTCTACCCCTTCTCTCTGAAGCCCCTCTCTCAGAGTTTTGATCACATCAACCGCGTTGGGGGCATCTCCGTGTATGCAGATTGTATCTGCTTTAACTTCTATGAACTTACCATCAACGGTATCTATCTTCCCCTCCTTTACCGCCATAAGTGCACGTCTTAGAACGACGTTTGGATCCCACGGCTGTTTAGCTCTTTCAATTATTATCTTCCCTTGCGCATCATACTTTAAGTCGACGAACACTTCACTTGCAACCCTTATTCCCTCGGCTTTGCATTTGTTCCAGAGGAGTGTATTCCTCTCTGTAATAATGATGAGGTCCGGGTTATAAGCCTTCACCGCATCTATCACAGCTGATGCGTAAGCTTCGTCGGTCTCCGCCATGACATATAACGCGCCGTGGGGTTTTACATGTTGGAGTTTCAGTTGCTCCACTTTAAGAAAGCCATCGATAGCCCCTAGCTGGTAGATCAAATCCGCTTTTAGTTCTTCTGGGTCAACGAGTATCCTTCTTCTGCCAAAGCCTCTCAGATCTTGCAGTCCTGGATGAGCCCCTACCGCTATGCCGTATTTTTTAGCGATTTTGATGGTAGTCCAAAGTACGCTGGGATCACCTGCGTGGAAGCCTGTTGCACTGTTTACAGAAGTAGCGTATTTCAACACTTCCTCGTCATTTCCGAGTTTATATCTTCCAAAACTTTCTCCCGCGTCCACATTTATGTCGATTTTCATTTAACTCACCCCCCAATTATTTCTTCTTTAGAGTTGAACATTGCCTCTTGCTTCCTCCTTAACTCTTCCGCTTCGTCAAGGGTGGCAAATCTGAACCTTATAAAGTCTCTCCTTGGAAATGCTTGGAACACCTTCCACACATCAGCATAAGCTACTGTTCCCAAGATGACGTAACCTCCTCCACAAGGACCATCAGGTCCGAGAATTATTATCATGTCGCCTGTAACATTTAGACCACCCGGTATGGTATAACCCATGTCTACTATATTCGAGGGGTGCAACCCAGCTACTCCACCACTTTTTCTAGCCCACTCTTTGGGGAAGATATCCTTGGGCGTTATCAGTCTGTAACCAGATCTATCACTATTGCGATCTACATTAAACACTGTGGAGAACACCTTTTCCACTCCCTCTTCAGTGACATAGTCGGGGGCCGCTGTTGGTCCTGGAACCATGGCTACTTCCCACGTCTTTTCGTAATTAGGAATAAACTTCGGCTTGACATACTTTCCTTCAAGGCTATCAAGTTGTTTTTCGTTTAACTTACCTATATTTAAGACGTCACCAGCTTGCAACGATCTTCCTTTATAGCCGCCATAAGATCCCCACACACAGGTAGACTTGCTACCTAGAAACAACGGCACATCGATTCCACCAGCGAAAGCCACGTAAGCCCTAAACCCTGCGTCCTTACTTAATGAAAGCTTTAATACGTCTCCTGCGCGAACTCTCACAGATTTCCACATCAATATAGGATCATCGTTTACCTTAGGCTCCATATTAGCTCCCGTCACTGCTATGACGGTATCGAACGTAAATTCTGCCTCGAAAAATCCCCCTGTCACTTCTAGGGTAGCCTCGGTTACAGGATTTCCGACGAGTAAGTTTGCCATTCTATGTGCATAATGGTCTGCGGCTCCGGAGACCGGGAAGCCGTACTTATAGAAGCCTAACCTTCCAGGCCAGTCCTCAACATAGACCCTTATTCCTACTTGCCTAATCTTCAACGGCCCATATTCTATTCCACTACTCTGCATCTACATCACCTCTTAAGGTATGGGAACGGTCTTTTGCGCTTCCATTTTCCTTCTTTCAAATTCCTTGACCTCTCTCTTCACATCCTCCCTATTTATGAAATCAATATAATCTTTTACGCGGAAAGTCCCCTCCGTTATGTCATATTGGTATTTCGGCGAACCTTCTTCGTGGACAAGTCTATAGATTTCCAATAATTTGTCCTCTGTTGTCTCAAAGTATTTAATTCTATCGGATGCCTTTAGAAGGAATGGCTTTTCCTTGAAAGCGGGATGTTTTTGCGACAATTGGTATGTTGGTATAGTTCGTCCAAGGAGTTGATATCCACCCGGAGACTCTGTCGTGTAAATATAGATACACCATCCTCCGACACCGACAGTCCCTTCAGGGGTGTATGTTCTTGATGGGTTATACTTTGGAGCTTCTATAGCACATCTTGGGTCAATCGGCAATTGATACGTCCCACCTGGCCAAAAGAGCTGATGGCAGAGGAACCATTCTGTTCCCAAGATTTTCTCTTTAAGCTCCTCAGGAGAGAGACCGTTATACATAGCAGTGTAATCAAAGTTATGACCATTTACGACGTTTGGTGCGTTCGGCCTGATTTCTCTCACATACTTTTCAATCGCGGCCCGTGTGACACTATCTTTGAAGACTATCGGTAACTTTACTAATCGTGATGGGAAAGAAAGCTCTTCGATGCCACCCACCTCCTCTTCGACTTCTTTGATGTATTTTAATAGCTCACGAAGCGATATCTTTGTCGGATCGTATCTATACATCATCGTTCTGAAGCCATTACCGTATTCGATCAGCCCTGGTATCTGCTTCTTCGCAAGCCTGTCCATAATTGCAAATAGGCGAAAAGTGTCTAAGAGGTCAAAAACCTGTTCCTCACCATACTCCACTTGCAACCATCCATCTCCAGCAACTCTGAAAATGATTTTTTTCTGCCAACCCCCCTCTTTTGGGGGTAGTATGTCGATAACGGGGTTGTATTTACTCACGTCTACCTCCCACCTTTGATTTTATACCTAAAGGTGTATCTTTAACCTTTAAAAGCTTTGCTTTTCTCGTATTTTTGAGGGTGTGGCGCGAAATCTGTCTTATTATGTAAGGTTTTTGTCGGGCTAATTCAATTGGTTATTGTCTTCTGTCTTAACCCAGCAAAGACAACCCTGAGACAAGATTCAGACTCAAAAAGCATAGGTAGAAATAAGGTCAAATGCTGGTGATAGGATAAAAGAAGTCCTAAATAGGCTGAGATGCACAAAGCATCAAGTATCGGGAGCACCATATACCTTAACCATTATGAGTAGTGGTAATTTAAAGTCTGAGACAAAAGTGAACCTTCTTCTACCTCTCGCATTGCCTCTAACCTCTGGTTTCTAGCCACAACTTCAAACTTCTCTCCATAAGGACTAATCAATGTAAATTGAAGCAACCCTCCTCCTCGATGGAAACTTTCGATTCATGAAGCGCCTAACTCTCTTTCAAACCACGCGTAGAAGGAGGTTCTTACTAACATTTATCTCGTCTACGAAGCCAGTCTGGAGATTAGGGCACAGACTACCAAACCATTCAAAGTTTCTAATTACGCGATAACCTTGCAAGAAAGTGAATTGTGTGCTAAAAGCTTATGACCGCCTTATCAGTTATCTCCGTTCGTTGTTATATTATATCAACAAAGGCTTTTAGACTAAAGCTGTTATTTTTCTCCGCAAAAGTAAAATAGTGGAAATCCAAATAAAGTTGGGGGAAGCGAAATGTCTCTTGAAAGTAGAGAGATGTGGGTTAGTAAGGGGTTATCTCTACTCCATCCGATAACGATCGAAAGAGGTGAAAACGAATTTCTTGTTGATACAACCGGTAAAAGATATCTAGATTTTACGAGCGGCATAGGTGTAACTAATTTAGGTCATGTGAATCCAGAACTTGTTGAGGCGGTAAAAATTCAGCTAGAGAAGCTCTGGCATACTTGCTTTATGGTTACAAACTATCAACCCTATGTCGAGTTAGCGGAGAAATTGGTCAAGATCTCTGTTGGCAAGTCTGAAAAGCAGGTCTTTTTGGCTAACAGCGGTGCTGAAGCCGTAGAGAATGCGATAAAGATTGCCAGACAACAGGTCGGTAGGCCATATATAGTAGCATATGAAAACTCTTTCCACGGGAGGACTTATCTTGCTGTTACACTTACAGGAAAGTACGAACCCTATAAGATAAGTTTTGAACCATTTAATACTGGGATAGAGTTGGTGCCTTTTCCCTACTGCTACCGTTGCCCCTTTAAGCAAGAATACGGTAGTTGTGGTTTAGCGTGCTTAGATTATGTAAAGGAATTCTTCTTCCGTACGCGGGTTCCGCCTAATAGGGTTGCCGCTTTTATAATAGAGCCTATACAAGGCGAGGGAGGCTTCATACCAGCTCCGATCGATTATTTGAAAGAATTGAAGAAGTTATGTGAAGATAACGGTATCCTACTGATAGTCGATGAGATTCAGACTGGATTCGGAAGAACCGGGAAAATGTTCTGCAGCGAACATTATGGAGTAGAGCCAGACCTGATGACTGTAGGCAAGGCCATTGCGAATGGTCTCCCACTTTCTGGGGTAATAGGAAGAAAGGATATAATGAGTAAGGTCGTCCCTGGTTCAATAGGCGGGACTTACGGAGGAAACCCTGTTGCTTGCGCTGCAGCAATTAAGGTAATAGACATAATGTTAAGGGACAGAATACCTGACAGAGCAGCTGCTTTAGGGGAGAAGATGAAAAAGCGGCTTCAAGAGATGAAAGAGAGGTATGAGATTATAGGTGATGTGAGAGGACTAGGTGTGATGCAAGCTATGGAGCTTGTGAAGAACAGAGGGACGAAGGAAGCTGCGAGTGAGGCGACCAGCGAAGTTATTAAAAGAGCTAGAGAAAAGGGGCTGTTGGTGCTTAAGGCTGGTCTCTACTCTAATGTTGTAAGGCTGCATCCCCCACTTACTATATCGGAAAAAATGTTGGATAGTGGTTTGGATATATTGGAGGAATGCGTAAAGGAGGTTTCTCAGTAGCTCTTTTACTCCTTGATATACGCGGCTTAGGCAGATCATAAAAAGTTGCAAGTGTTAACAAAGAATTCAGTGAGAATATGATATTTGTTTTTCTTTTAACAAAAAGAAGCCAATCGCAAAATGTTCTCGATAAGTTTTTAGGATAATACTAGCCGCGGCGTAAATTTTATTAAGAAGGAGTGGACGGGCGAGTGATGGTGCAGACAATGAACATAATTGTTCTTGCTAAGCACGTTGTAGATACGGCTGCCTTAAGGATAGATCCTAAGACTGGGCCTGTTTTAAGAGGTGCTTTGACGAAGATTAGTGACTATGATAAGTATGCGGTAGAGGAGGCTGTTAGGATTAAAGAGAAAAGAGGAGCCAAAGTTACTATTTTATCCCTTGGGCCTTCGGAGGCTGCGAGAACCACTTTAAAGGAAGCAGTAGCGATGGGCGCTGATGAGGCGGTGCTTGTATCAACAGGTTCCTTGTATGTGTTTAATAATATGTTAACCGTGATGGCGTTAACCAACGCTATAAGAAAATTTGGTCCTTATGATCTTATAATTTCGGGGGAAGTTTCAGAGGATCTTTATCAAGCATATGTTGGACCAGCTATTGCTGTGCACCTTGGTATTCCATTTATTGGCTCGGCTGTGAAAATGGAAGTTGAGGATGGAAAAGTAAGGGTTGAGAGAAAGTTGGAAGATGTTGTAGAGGTTTTAGAAAGCCCTCTCCCCGCAGCAGTTTCAGTCACCAGAGAGATAAATCAACCAAGGATACCGACTACAATGCAAATAATGAAGGTGCCTCTTACCAAGATTAAGACCATAACGCCCGGGGAATTAGGTTTGTCTGAGGTTAACGATAAAGAAGATGATCTTGTGGTTCTGGAAAAGTTAGAGCCTGCTAGGATGGCGAGTAGAAAGGGAATCAGAATCGAGGGAACGCCAGAAGAGGCTGTAGAGAAACTAATTGAGGCACTAAAGAAGGAGGGGGTGTTGGAATGAGTAAGGTCTGGGTTTTCACAGAAGAGCCAAAAGCAGCATTACACGTTCTCTCTCCGGCGATTCATACTGCTAGCAAATTTGGTGAAAAACCAGCTTTACTCATCACAGCTGGAAAGAATCTTGAAGGTGTTTCAGATCGAGGATGGGGTAAAATAATAGCTTTAAAGGGGTTAAATGATGGCGTAAGTTTCGAGCAAGCATCAGCTCTTGCAACACTGATGAAGAAAGAAGCGCCGAAGATTGTGATTCTGCCTGGAACTAAATTGGGGAAGGAGATAGCGGCGTTTAGCGCTGCGTTGTCCGGTGCTGCCTATGCACCAGAAGTTTCAGAAATATTCGTAGATGGTGATGTCATCAGATATGCTAGATCAATTTTAGGGGGTGGTGTAATAGCAACATATAGGGTTAAAGCCCCCTACTTGGTTGCGACTTATCAGCTCTACCAATATTCGCCTCCTGAAGGAGGGCAACCGATTCCTGAGATAATAGAGATGGAAGTTTTAGCGGAAAGATCCAAAGTGTCTAGAGTGGAAGCTAAGCTGTTGGAGAAAGTAGGTGTAGATTTAAGGAAAGCAGATCGCATAGTCTCGGTAGGGAGAGGGCTAGCCAAAAAAGAGGATCTATCGTTTATAGAGGAAGTGGCTGGCTTGTTAAAGGCTGAGATAGGCTGCTCGAGGATACTGACTGAGGATTATAAATGGTTGCCTACAGAGCGACAAATTGGGTTAACAGGCGTAATAGTATCACCTAAATTATATATGGCGATAGGCATATCCGGTCAGATACAACACGTAATAGGATTCAATAAATCTAAGGTAGTGGTCGCTATAAACAAAGACAAGAACGCACCAATTCATCAATATGCCGACTACTCGATTGTTGATGATCTTTACAAGATTGTTCCAGCCCTTATTTCTTACTTAAAGAAGACAGCACTTCAACAATAAGCCCAACCATAGGTTGTGGAATCACAGGGGATTAAGGTAGTAGTGTCGGGAAAGCGTAAATTTTTTGGTGAAAGGCTAAAGTAGGTTACTATTCATTGTTGACTATGCTTTTTAAAAAAAGTAGGGAAGGAGCTTAAGTCTGCTTTTGCGCTTCTGAAGCGGGTAGTAAAGTAGGCGCATAGAACCTGTCGAAGACTTTGCTTTTAGTCAGCACGTAGTAGATAACGAATGCTATGAAGTAGGCTGGTATTCCCGCTGTAATATAGGGGAATAACCCGTTTGCGCTTGTCCAGCTTATCGGTTCCAGTGTTGTGAGGTAGAAGACCGCCGCAACTATAGTGGCTATAACGGCACTGATGTTGAAACCACGCCAATATCTGTACCCACGTTTCCTATCATAGAGTGCTCGCAGTTTTAGTGTTCCTCTTGTTATTAGATAGTCAGCTACCGCTATTCCCGAGTATACACCGGTTAAGAGTGAGATTATAGCCAAGTACTTATTGTAGCTCTCGAATACACCCGGTATTGCTTCCAGCACTATACTAGCTACTACAAAGACTACTACGATGGGCGTCCATCTGAACCTTGGCCATCTGGTTCTGGTTGTTATACTCATCGGATATATTAGGCACGCAATGGAGCTAATGTTAGCCACTAATATTAGGAAGAGACCAACGATGGTGACCCAAGGAATACCATACGCTATCAGCCAGTCAGTGGGGTCAAATGAACCAACTAGTATAGCCGTTAAAGCGGAGAAGATACCAGCTGTAGATGCAAGTAAGCCCCAACCAAGCCAACAGCCGTGATATGCGGCGCGCTCGGTTTTTGCCAATCTAGTCCACTGTCCGTACCAGAAGGCCCACGAAAATCCCAGTCCAACATTTACTTCTATCGCAGAGGCTATGCTCCAAGCAGGGTCTTCAAACGGTTCAGGAGGCGGGGTTGTAAAGATCTTCTCTACTCCATAGACTGCAAAAAGCTCTATTATTAGAATGATTAAGACGATTACTAGGAAAGAAGCGGCGATCCTTAGAGCCCACTTCAGAAACCCTGGTCCTCGCCAAGCGATGTAGCCACCTATAACACTACCTACGAAAGCCCACAAGATCATACCAGGGTTCTCGGTAGCAAGTATACCACTTACGCCCATAGCTTCAAGTAATTTCCAAGTGCTTGAACCCATGAGTAACGCCGCATATGCTATCCAGCCTACACTAGAGGTGAGGTATATTATGACCCAAACATCACTGCCTCTTTGCCCAAATAGTGCTCTATGGCCCAAAAACTGTTCAGTTCCGTATCTTGCGAAGAGTATGGCTATTGGCGATGCAAGAAGAAGTGGAACGATGTTTCCAAATAAGACTATCGGAATCGCATGAGAAGCTTTTACCCATAGACCAGTAAAGCCACCAACGAGAAAGAACCACGCCGCTATTCCGAACGAGATTTGAACAGCTAAGAAGTCTCCAAAACCATAGATGCGTTCGCTACGTTTGGTTGGGAGTAAGCTGAAGTAGACCTCTTTCACTATTTCCTCTTTGCCCAACCGAATCACCCTAGTGCTAAGGCTAGAAACAGATAGATGGTGAGTACTATGCCAGTTATAGCCACTACGATGTAGTCTATGGCTTTTATACGGGGGATCATCGCATCAGTCCTGTTAAATACTTGCGCTTCGAAGTTCTTTTCGAAGTCAGCTATGCGTCTCTCAAGCTCCTCCTGCAACCCAGCAGGTAGCGAGCTCATAAACCAGACTACACGTTTGCTCTTTATATAAGTTTTTTCCTTTCGGTAGCTTTTCTTTTACTATTCACTTTGTTAATTCAATTCACTGGCGAAAAATTTAGCCTAGCCAGCTCCCTTTTTATCCTAAATGGGGTATTATTTCGTCTCTTATCAACTTCAGTTGGCCCTTAAAGTCTGGTACATCTTCGACCGTCTTGCCGGTAAAGAACTTCACAATGAATGGGTCAATGATGACTGCTGCGATATGTTTTACACCCTCTGCCGCGAAGTTCTTCTTTAACTGTTCCACGATTTCTTCGGGAGAACCTGAAACCGATAATTTGTCGACGAGATCCATAGATGTTAACTGTATACCACGTTCTACGTCACCTCTTAAGAACGACTCATTTATTTCTTTCACATCCTCTGGTTTTATCCCATGCATCTTAAGCTGCCTCTCAGGCATTGATGGTATGTAGAACCCTACAACACTCTTCGCCACTTGCTTAGCAGCTTCTCTATTCTTAGAAACAGAGAACACAACCCAAGCAACTACATCAACATCATCTGGGTTTCTACCAGCTTTCTGCGCACCCAAACGCATGTTAGAAACAGCATCACGCCAGAACTCGCGTGAATAACCTAAAGCGCACATCATACCGTCTGAGATTTCCCCCGCCATTCTAAACGAACTTGGTCCACCCATAGCGCCCAGATAAAGTGGAATCTGCTGCACGGGCCTAGCTGCGGTGAAAAGACCAATATACTTAAAGAACTGCCCATCGTAGGTAATCTTCCCTTCGCTAAGTAGTGTTCTAATCACGTGTAAAGCCTCTTTAGTTCTTGCAAGTGGTCTACATCCTTGCCAATTAACATGATATTGCTGGAGCATTATAAGATTTCCAAAACTTATAGCTGCTATAGCACGACCATTGGTGAGCTCATCTAACGTGGCTAACTGTTGGGCTATCAGCGTGGGTTCACGTAGATACACATGAGTAACAGCTGGTCCCATGCGTATTTTCTTCGTTTTATCTGCAGCTGCTGCGAAGATGAGCCAAGCATCCTTATGATAAACTTCGTCAACCGACCAAAAGGCATAGAACCCTAGCTCGTCTGCTGTCTTTATGTAATCAAGAATTGTAGGTATCGGATATTCGGGTAAGATAACCACGCTAAACCTCATCAAGATCGTATAATTAGTAGATATTGTCTATATATAAGTTTTGCGAGAAGAGTAATTTTTCCAAATAATACGGACAATTTTTACAATCTTCTTTACCCTTGGAGCAACCTTAGACAAAAAGCTGAGCTATAATACAGGATGTAACAAGGTAAGAAAGCACCTTAGCGCTTATTAACCTAATTGAAGAATCGAGACCCATAGACCGATAGATGATAAAAAGAATATTTTAAGGGGTTAATGCAATTCGCTTTACTCGAATCTGAAAGAATAAAGATATAAATAATAGGTGGTTCGGAAAAGTGACCGAGGGAATATGACCTATGTGATGAGTTATAGAAAGGTCGACGGGTACGTCATCGAACGTCTTGCAAAGATCGTAGGAGACGCAAATGTTCTCACACTCCCTCACGAGAGATTCATCAGAGCCGCATCAGCAGCACCTTTCCCCTTACATCGGTGGGATGATCACGCACCAGATGTCGTAGTGCTTCCCGGCAGTACAGAGGAGGTCGCCGAAGTCCTTAAACTAGCAAATGAGCTGAGAATCCCTGTCGTACCTAGGGCTGCTGGCACAGGCTTAGCAGACGGAGCTGTACCCCTTAAAAAGGGAATAGTCGTCGACATAAAGAGGATGAAGAATATCCTAGAAATAGACGAAGAAAACATGTGTGTAACGGTGCAAACAGGCATATGCAACAATACCCTAAACCTAGAGCTGAACAAACGCGGCTACTGGTGGCCTTTTGACCCAGCCTCATACCCCTGCTCGATAATCGGTGGAAATATGGGCACAAGTGCTTGGTCGCTGATTGGCGGAGTCAGCGGCCACATAAGAGACCTAGTGAGAAGCTTTGTTCACGTACTGCCAACAGGTAAAGTGATTACAGTAGGCGAAGGAGGAGGCAGGAAGATAAGCAAATCATCCACTGGCTACACATTAAAGCACCTATTCTTCGGTCACCAAGGCACACTCGGAATCACTACAGAAGCTACTCTTGAAATGTTTCCAAAACCCGAAGTCGAGTTCCCAGCCTTCTTCGGTTATCGTTCATTCATGGACGCTTGGAAAAATGCTCTAAAGATGGCTAAATCGGGTCTGCGCACTATGGCTACACACATAATGTTTGACGAATGGAAGGTAGAAGCGTTGAGAAGAGACGATGAAGCCTACATCCCTCTACCTGAGCATATAAAAGCCGTGATAGCGACCTGCTTCTATGGCACAGAGGCTGAAGTTAAAGGAGCCTCAGAAAGAATATTTGAGATAGCCGCCAAAGATGGCGGTATCTACCTAGGAGAGGAACTATCCGAGGGTGACTGGGCATCCAGACACGACAGGTATCACATTGCTTACCACGGTAGACATACAGATGGCCAAGTAGGTACTTACAGCTGGCATTGTGAAGATGCTGCCGTCAACTATTCTGCTATACCATACGTAAGAGAGAAGTGGCATGCGTTGGTCGCTGAATATAAGCAGAAGTACGACGTATTTGATGATATGGGTGGCTTTTACTACAATAACAATCCATTCAAACAATGGGGTGACTATTTGACTGAAATCGACGTTTTCATCGACGAATACCACTTAACTGAAGAGCTCTGGCAGAAGTGGGTTGAACTAAAGAGGAAAATAGCTGAGGTCGTGTTAGAAGTTGGAGGCTCTATCTCTGCCTGTCACGGCGGTACGAGACCAGGTGATGTTGAATTGGTCGTAGGAAAGGAGCTCGATCCGGGTGTATATGAGGTAATGAAGATGATAAAGAGGAACCTAGATCCAAACAATATCATGAACCCGGGTAAGTATCTGCTTGACTCTGCTTATGAGGGGTGAGATTATGAGTACCGCATACACCTATAAGCCTTGGTATGAAGAAAGATGGAAGGACAACTGGGTCCCTGAGGAGGTCGCTGTAGATTGCTACTCTACGTTCGCGTGTAGGCATAAGTTCTGTAGGGAAGTCTGCCCAGTATATCAAGAAACCGGTAATGAAGGACATAGCTCTTACAGCTTCCATGTCTCGTTACTATCCGTGGCTAGAGGGTACTCAAAACTTCGTGAACTTGGTGATACGTTTACTTATTGTCTACAGTGTGGCGCGTGCCAGCTGCGCTGCCCAACCACGTTATTCACAGGAGATTTCTACAAGATAACTAATGAACACAACGTCTTGGTGACTAAAACAAGAAAGGAGCTCATAGATTTAGGCTTCAAGTTCAAGGGTGCTGATGGGATGATAGATAATTTAACCAAAGTAGTTAACGATACAGACGCTGGTAAGTTACCCGTAGCGGAATGGGCCAAAGATCTCAATCTCCCAGAAACTGGTGAGGTGATACTATTCGTCGACTATTTCATGGCTACCCAGATGACAAATATACTGAGGCTCGTAGCAACCGTATTAAAGAAAGCAGGAGTTGATTTCGGTATAGTCAAGGACCCGAAACCGGTATTTACATATGAACTAGATTACCTAGGTGAGAAAGGTGTCGCATATGCGAAACACAACTTGGAGACTCTTAAGAAAACAGGAGCAAAGAAGGTGATTGTACCGGATCCTCACGTCTTTGTCAGCCTAACCAAGGAGTATCCAAGATTACTGAAAGAAGATCCTCCGTTTGATGTAGTATATGTGACAGATTTCGTTGCAGAGTTAATCAGGGAGGGGAAGCTGAAACCAGAAAAACCAGTAAAGAAGAAAGTCACCTACCACGATTCCTGCATGCTAAATAAGGTCTCGGGCATTTGGAATTCGCCAAGAGAAATACTAAACTCTATCCCGGGAATAGAGTTCATAGATGAAGACCACGTAAGCCAGTGGTACTATTGTTGTGGTAATGGGGCTTCAGAAGTGCGTAGCTTCAAGACACTCCACGAAGACCTCTCCTATAGAATTGGATTGAAGAGGTTAAGACGCGCACTTGACTTAGAGGTCACTACCTTGGCTCTAACCTGTCCTCACTGCAATGAACAGTTTAGCGAGGTTAAAGTGAAATCTAACCTAAACATCGAGATAATTGACGTCTTTGAGCTATTAGCAGACTCTCTTGGTTTGAGGTGAGAGGCCAATGGAGAAATATATAGATGAGCGTGTCTACATCCGCTACGGTATCTTCGAAGTAAACCCAGCTAAGATGGTTAAGTGGGTCAAGCAACAGGTGATGACTGAAAAGTTCCGTTACTACATAATAACGCAGCGAAGAACATACTTGCGCTGGATGCACGACCAGTTCGCTTACCGTATTCTAAAACCACCAGTCAAACACTCCCACGACTAACCCAAAAACCCATCTCTTTTTTTGATCTAAATTTATCCTATTTTTATCCTAATTTATATCAAAAACTACTCACTTGGTGTTTCGTCCTCTTCAACTTTTCCTGTAAATGGCGATTTCCTTGCTTCGAAAGGTGACGAAAACATATTTGAAACTTTCTTTTAAACGTTAAAGAACCTGGCGAAATGCTATTCATCTCTACCGTTCTAAAACAAGGCGTTACCGTCGATTTTTCTGATTTTAACAAGTTAAAGTCTTTTTAATTTATGGAACACATAAGTAGAGAGAAACCTTTAAGAATTTTACTTATATTACCTACGGTCAATCAGAGGGCGAGATTAAAAGATGTCTAAGAGATTTGCTGGTGTAATTGGGTATCTCGTGATAGTTATTTGTGTTTTGTTGGTGTCTGGTATTCTTGGGCTCAGTTTTAAGCAACTAGTTTCGGTAACGATATTTGTCAGCTTTATTGCTGGCTCACTATTTTACTGGCCCTTCCGCAACGCGTTTGCATTAGCCGGTGTGGCTCTTCTTTTGATATTTCAGGTGCTAGACATACCGCATCTGATAGAGTTTGCTCAGCTAGACCTTATCCTCTTCTTAATTGGGATGATG
>CAYQXI010000007.1:0-5662 GCA_964421575.1 uncultured Nitrosopumilales archaeon | reverse complement strand
CGCAGGTGAACGTGTGTTACCCGCAATCATTCCCTTAAGCTGTTCCATACGTTCCGCGTCAACCTCATCTATAACATCATAGACGCCATACACAAAGTCGGGTCGCTTTACGTGTGGCATCTTCCTCAGCTTATTAACTAGAGTAGATTCTGTGCCGAGGTTCGCATTTATGAGGACGAATGCTCGAGGCATATAGAGCACACCGCCTTCATCTAATCATCAAACTCTTAAATAAACCTAACTATAGTAGCGAGAGTCATCAGCTTACTATAGTGAACCCTTAACCTCCTTAAGCACCATTTAGCAGAACCCTTTTGTTTGCCTCAAGCCAACGTCGAACGAAACATTAATATCTCAAACAAAGTTCCAAAGTTTAACGTTGGAATCTCTTCTCTTAGCCGCAGCGTTAACGGCCCTCTCAGAGCTAGGTGATAAGACTCAGTTTGCCTCGTTAGCACTTACCGCACAGTTCAAGCGACCAATGGCCGTGTTGACCGGAGGCTTTTTCGGCTTCTTAATCGTAGACGGTTTTTCAGCGTATCTTGGCGAGGTGATCTACTATCTGCTGGATCAAAAGTTAATTAGACTCGCCTCAGCAGCGCTCTTCTTTGCTTTAGCTCTCTTCACAGCAATCCAGAATGTTGAAAGCGAGACGAGTGTTAAAGAAAGGGGTGTCTTGACACCCATTTTAACCTCTATGTTCACGATAATGCTTCTTGAGCTTGGGGATAAGACTCAGATCACCACAATTCTTCTTTCAGCAAGGTTTGGTGACGCCCTCTCTGTGCTCGTAGGTGTTCTCGCAGCCCTTATGTTCATATTAGGTTTAACGGTTAGTGTTGGTAATAGAGTTGTTAAGCGCCTTCCTCTTCGCATAGTTAAGTCGTTAACCACCTTAGCTTACGCCCTCGGAGGAGGGATTATGCTCTTTGAGGGGATTACTGGCTTAGAGTTAGCACTACGCGGCTTCTGAAGTAGTGAAGTCTTCTGATTTTTCTGTGCTTCTACTATAATAACATCTTGTCCCTGTGAAGTCGATATTATTCTTTAATAACCGCAACCATGGTGTTAATATAGCAGATACACGTGGGGAGAGCGGCGTTTAGCAACGCTAGGAGGGAAAAGGATACGAGCTATAAGAAAGGACACGGCTACAGAAGCTATGGAAGCCGAGTACCGACTGGACCAAAGCCTGTAACAGTGGGCGAAGAATACGACGTAAGCATCTCAGACATAAGTAGGCGCGGCGACGGTATCGCAAAGATAGAGGGCTTCATAATATTCGTACCCGGAGCAAAGACTGGACAGAAGCTGAGGATAAAAGTCATCGAAGTAGCAAACAGATTTGCGAAGGCTCAGATAGTTGAAGACGTGTCGGAAAAAGGTACTGAATAGGAAGAATACTCAAACAGGTTTCCACCTTTTAGGAATAAGGCTTGGTTGATCCAAGCCTTCACCCATTTTGTTAGATAAGAGGCGCTAGGACGAAAAGTGGCTCAAGTGTTTTTTAGCACAATGGTTACTATGATTTAGCGCTTGGTTTTGGTCCTATGGTCTGTTAATTTTTTTACCTTATAGGGTTATGAATTTGTAGCCGTAGTAGATCTGCCCTGCCTCACCTTCTTCTCTTATCTTGCGGAAGACCATCTTTACTTTGCTCCCTATTTGCAGCGCTTCGGGTGGTGTATCTACGATCTGCCCTACGATCTTAACACCATTATCTAACCGGATTATGCCGAGCACAAGGGGCTGCTGCCCTTCGAAGCCAGCCATAACTTCCCTTAGGATGGTGTATGTTACTATTTGACCGGTATTTGGCATCTCAAAATCCACTAATGATTCTGAGCCACATCTTCTACAGATGTAGACCGGAGGATAGTACTCTGAGCCGCAGCTACTGCACTTGTTACCCAGAAGTCTGTAGTATCTGGCACGCATCCGCCAGTATGAGATAGCCACCTCACTCACCTCTTAGCCAAGACGGTGACGACGCTTGTGGTGTCGACACCACCTATATTTTGCGCCACACCTATCCTGCAGCCCTCTACTTGATTTAAACCCCCTCTACCTTTGAGCTGTAGCCATAGTTCAGCGATCTGGTATAGCCCTGTAGCCCCAACGGGGTTTCCTCTTCCTTTGAGCCCGCCGAACGTTAATGCTGGATACCTCCCTTTGAGCGAGTAGACCCCTGCTGCTGCGTCCTTAGCCCCCTCTCCTTGCTTAGAAAAACCCATCGCCTCAACACTTAGGGCTGCTGTTACTGAAAAAGCGTCGTGGATCTCGAGCACATCTACATCCTCAACACCTACGCCAGCTTCTGAGAACGCTTTGCTCGCAGCATCTTTTGTTGCAGAGAATGTAAGCATATCCTCTCTTTCGTATACACTGAAGATGTTAGTGGAGATCTTTGAGGAGAGCACCTCTACCCTATTCTCCTCTCCATCAAGCAGTTTATCTGATGTTAATAGCACAGCCGCCGCTCCATCACCTATCGGTGCGCAGTCAAGTAGCCTAAGCGGATCTGAGACTAAGGGTGATCTAGAAACATCCTCAACGCTTATCGCCTTTCTGAACTGAGCGTGTTCCGCTGTTGTGGCGTTTTGATGCGCTATTACTGGGAATGCAGAGAGTTCGTCTCTTGTTACATTATAGGTTTCTTGGTATAGTCTGGCTAGCATAGCGTTTAATGCGAGGAATGACGCTCCGATGAACTGTGTGTATTCTGCTGAGTCAGCCATGCTCAGCGCTAAAGAGACCTCTGGCGTATCTAGGTCACGCATCTTCTCAACACCAACCACAAGGGCTGAAGCAGCCTCTCCAGATCGAACCATACGATAGCCTATGTTAAACGCTACTCCTCCAGCTGCGCAGGCCGCTTCGACTTTGAACGCTGGTGTCCCTACTAGGTTGAGTGCGCTTGCCAGTAGTGCTCCTAGATGCTCTTGCCTCGACGATTTGCTAGAAAACATGTTTCCAACTATTATTACATCGGGTTTTATGTTAGGGTATGGTTTGAGTGCCTTTTTTGAAGCCTCAACCGCTAAGTCTAGTATAGATTTATCCCAGTGGTCGCCTACCTTGGTGTAGCCTACTGAGGCTACGACTACTCTACCCATTTCCATCTCTCCTCTAAATTAAGATTTTTCCCCTAAACTTAGCGTATGTAGCGTAATCTAAATCAACCGCAGCCTTCAGCGTGTCTCTAACTTTGTTCTGCTCCTTACTGACCTTCTCCACAATACCATCTAACACCCTTATGCTGAGAGCATCACTTCCAGCACCTGAGCCGAAGGAGCAGACTAATATTAGATCGTCAGGCTCAGCCTCCTCCAGAAGTAACGCAAGCCCGAGAAGCGAATTGGCAGCATAAGGGTTACCAATATGGGGGTTAAGTAGCCCGGGCTTAATCTGCTCGAAGCTGAACCCAAGCCTAAGCGCAACCTCAATCGGGAACCTAGGGTTAGGTTGGTGGAAGACGGCGTATTTGAAGTCAGAAGGCTTATACCCAAACTCTTCAAACAGATTCTTGACCGCGCTCTGGATGTGGTGGAAGTAAGCTGGATCGCCTGTGAACCTTGAGAGGTGCCTCGGATACTTTTGCCCAGACCTCCTCCAGAAGTCTGTAGTGTCTGATACGTAAGATGAAGCTCCTTCTACAACTGCGATAGATCTTCGGTCTCTTTTAGATAGAACATAGGCCGCTGCTGCGCTCGCTGCCGTAAACTCGAGATCATCTCCGGGTCTACCTTGCGCTGTATCGACACCTATAGCGAGCCCGCTTTCGATCATCCCGGAGCCTATTAGCGCTATGATGAGTTGAAGCGCTTCTGTGCCAGCCTTGCAAGCGAATTCGAGGTCTGAGGCTAGGACTTTATGCTGGGCTAGGGCTTCGGCTACTATTACGCTTGTTGGTTTGACCGCGTAGGGCTTTGTTTCAGTACCTACAAAGACCGCGCCTAATTCTTTAACCTCAGCCATCTTTACTGCTCTCCTAGCCGCTTCGACAGCCATCGTCGCTGAATCTTCGTCTATCGCGGCTACTGCCTTCTTTATTGGAGGTGCTTCTTCCCCGCCCCTCCAGATTCTTGAGACCTCTTCGCTCGGCAGCCTGTAGCGTGGTATGTATACCCCGTAGCCAGCTATTGCTACATTCTTAGGCGTCTTCATAACTGAAGGTGAAGCCCTCGGCTAGGGGTATTAAACTATTGCCTAAACGCTGCTCTTTATTTGGTTATTCGTCAGATGTTGAACGCTGTTGGTTAAATGGCTTTGAGCTGCTTAACCACTGGCGGCCTAGCCTTCTTCAAAACCCTGTAGCCGCAGATGCATTTGATCTCTGGTAGTGAGGCAAGTTCTTCAGCCGTCACCTTAGTCCCGCATCTGACACACTCATAGACCACTCCGCCGAACTGGGATTTAGTCTGCTCCATACGTTTTGGAGGCGCTGCATAAAGATATATGAAGGTTTCCCTCCTCCCAAATTTAGCTTGGTTAAGCTCTCCGTGATACTCCCAACCTACAATGAGCGTGAGAATCTGCCCGAGCTTATAGCGCAGATCAGACGCTTACAGATAGAGGTCGAGTGTGTTATCGTTGATGACAATAGCCCAGACGGCACAGGCGAGCTTGCTGATCAATTGGCGGCAACTGACCCCTTGATTAAAGTTATTCATAGGCCTAGGAAGGCTGGTCTCGCTTCAGCGGTTTATGCTGGTCTTTCTAAGGCTTCAGCACAATATGTTGCGGTTATGGATGCTGATCTTCAGCACCCTCCACATCTTCTGACACAGATGTTTCGAGCCCTTGAGGACGGGTATGATGTGGTGGTTGCGAGTAGGTATGTGCGCGGGGGCGGGGTTGTAGGCTGGTCTGTCCTTAGGCATATTATTTCAAGGGTCGCAACCCTCTTAGCACATCTAATCATACCTAGATCGAGGGCTGTGAAAGACCCTATGTCGGGTTACTTCGCGTTGAAGAGGGAGGTCTTGGAGAGCGTTAGGATCGACTCATCGATAGGCTACAAGCTTCTACTCACAATTCTGGTTAAGGGTAGATACTCTAAGATTAAGGAGGTACCCATGATCTTTAGGCGTAGGCTGAAAGGAGAAAGTAAGCTCACTCAGAAGGAGATCTTAACCTATTTGAAGCTGCTGCTCAACCTACTTAGGCAGCGCTGACTTTACGCTTGAAGCTATCTGCTCCAACTCAGCCTCAGAGACAGCTGGGTGTATGGGTAAAGATATCACCTCAGCGGCTGCTTGCTCGGTTTTAGGCAGATTTACACAACCCAAAAGGTTTCGGTAGTAGGGGTATAGGTGTATGGGCGTCCTATAGTATACTGTAGCACCAACACCATGGTTGCGTAGATGCTCTAAGACCCTATCTCTATCCCTAACCCTTATCGTATAAAGATACCAGTTGGAGGCTCTTCCCTCGTGCTCTGAAGGAAGCACAGCATCTACACCCTCAAGCATCTTACTCAACCCATACGCGTTCCTCCTCCTCTTCTCAAGGAAGTGGTTAAGCTTCTTGAGCTGAGCAGATAGAATGGCTGCGGAGACCTCGCTCATCCTTAGATTCAACCCCATCCTCATAACCAAACCTTCGGCGCTCAAACCGTGGTTCCTTATCATCCTAAGCTTCTCAGCCAGCTCATCGCTAT
>CAYQXI010000006.1:0-10908 GCA_964421575.1 uncultured Nitrosopumilales archaeon | reverse complement strand
AAGCCGGGTAGCCCTATGAAGATCTTACCATCAACCACACCGGCGACCGTTGGCTTCCCAGGTTTGATCCTTAATCCGTGCACGAGGAGCCCAGGTTTGCCTAGCTCATCTACTACCCTGTAGATTATGTCGCCTAAGCCTGCGGAGGTGCTGCCTGAGGTTATGATGATATCCGACTCCTTTAGGGCTGAGGCTACAGCGCTTTTTACCTCATCGAATCTGTCGCCAAGTATACCTAGGTATTTCGCTGAAGCACCACTCTCTTCAACTAAGGCTTTGAGGGTGATGCCGTTCACATCATACACCTTCCCATACAATAGGTTTGTGCCTGGTGGTTGGAGTTCGTCGCCAGTTGAGAAGATCGAAACCCTTGGTCTTCTGTACACTTTAACCCTGCTGTAACCTGAAACTATCAGCACAGCTATCTCTCTGGGTGTTAGTAAAGTTCCTTGGTGTAGTACGATGTCTCCTACTGTCAGATCTGCGCCAGCCTCTCCTATATTTTCACCCGGGGCTGTGCTTCTGTAAACCAGTATGTAGTCTCCTTCTCTTTTCGTGTATTCGACCATAACTACGGAATCAGCACCTTTTGGTAGAGGTGCCCCTGTCGCGACCTCAACAGCCTCATTTAACCTCACCTCTACATCTGGCTTCTGCCCGACTTCAACTCTACCCACCACCTTAAGCCTAACTGGGTTGTCTTCATCAGCACCAGCAACAGACCTTGAGTCAACAGCGTAGCCATCGACTTCAGATCTGTCAAAGGGTGGCGAATCGGCTCTGGAATAGATCGTCTCAGCCAATATCCTTCCAGTAGCCTCTTCGAGGTCGACCTCCTCCACGCCGAGAGGCTTTAGTCCACCGAGCGCTTCTGCTATCCTACTTATCCCTTCTTCTACACTCAGCAGCCTATGGAAGACCACAGCCAACTTTAGCCACCCGCTCAGAGAGGGGCCTCGATAGGTTGGATGAGATATGCTTCGACCTCTTCCCCCTCATCGAACCCCTCTACATTCTCCTCCACCACGATCATCGCATTAGCCTTAGTCATAGATGAAAGCAGACCGGAGCCTGTTAACTTAAGAGGCTCTATCAAGTAACCTGAGGGGCTGGGTATAACCCTCGCTCTAACGAAGCAACGGGACCCAACTTGTGTGGCGAGCTTCCTTGTAAGCCTACCTCTTACTTTGGGCTTCGGCTCCGGTTTTGTGCCGTAGATGAAGTTTATGATCTCGTCTACGAAGACTTCGAAGCCCACAAGCGCTGCCACTGGGTACCCTGATAATATGAATATGGGTTTACCGTTAACTACGCCAGCCCCAGTTGGTTTCGCTGGCCTCATAGCTACGCCGTGTACGAGTAAGCCGGGTGAGCCTAGCTTCTGAACCGCTTCTGGCATAAGATCTTTTTCCCCTAGGCTTGTACCTCCGGTTGTGACTATGATGTCACATATCTCTAATCCGAGCCTTAACCTTTCTAATATCTTGTCTAAGTCGTCTTCTACTGTGCCTAGGTCTACTGGTATGCAGTTCCTCTCTTTTATGAGCGCTGTTAGCATAGGTTTGCTGCTGTTCACGACTTCGCCTAACTTCACTTCCTCTCCGACTTCTTTGAGTTCGCTTCCTGTTGATAAGATGCCTATTCTGAGCTTGCGGTAAGCCTTTACCCTAGTTATGTTTGCCGAAGCCAATGCGCCTATGTGCCAAGGCTTCATCCTTGTACCTTTTAGGAGAAGGGGTTTGCCTTTTGCGAAGTCCTCTCCTTGCTTGGAGACGTTCCTCCACTTTGCCACTGGGCTATAAATGAGGACTTTGTCGCCTACTCTTTTTGTCTGCTCCACCATAACTACTGCGTCTGCACCGTCTGGTAGAGGTGCCCCTGTGAATATCTCAACTGCCTTGCCTGAAGAGACCTTCGGTATCTGAGTTGGCTCTTGTCCAGCTTCTGATTTGCCTATGACGGTCAGTTCTATGGGGTTTGTTGGTGTTGCGCTGAAGGTGTCTGAGGATATGACCGCGTATCCCTCTACAGCAGAGCGGTCAAAAGGAGGGACGTCTATCGGTGATAGTATGTCTTCAGCCAGCACTCTACCAACGCATTCGCTTAAAGGCACATCCTCAACCTCGATAGATAAATTGATACTCCCCTTTATCTTCTCAAGCGCCTTATCTATCGTTACGAGCTCTAGGAAGCCAGACATCTTCTGCCTAGCCATCGCTACACCTTATTTATAGGTAAACCTCCTTAAACCTTTAGCAGAGTCTCAAGAACTCTACCCTTAAGAGCGGTTAACGCTTGTTCAGCAACCTCTAGGGGTGCGCTGCCCGACGCAAACTCAGGTCTTCCTCCACCTCGCCCACCAAAGCTCTGAAGCACATCTTTCAATAACGCACCGCAGTCAAATACTAAATCTTTGCTTCTGCTCAGCACGAAGAAAGCATCTTTCTGCTTGTCGACCAGCAGAACGACGCTCTTTCCCTTCGCTGTGGTTTCGCCAGCGTAGTCCATGATGGTCTTACGCTCCATCTCCTTGTAGAGAGCTGTATACAGCTTAATTCCACAGACCTCTTCTGGTTCCAGCTGCTCTAGTATAAGCCTAGTTAGGTGGGCTGATCTTCTTCTAAGATCTTCTACTTCTTGCTTCAGATTGATTGCTGTTTGTAGGACTGTCTTCTGGGATGCGCCTAGCGCTTCGCTCACCTTCATGTGTAGGGCTATGGTTTCTGCTGCGTATTCTTTGGCTTTCTCACCTACTTCAAATCTTATCTGGTATAGGTCTTCGCCGGTCTTCGAGAAGCCTGTGACGAATATGCAGCCGCATTCTTTTGTGTTGCTCACGTGCTTTCTTGTGCAGGCTGAGTAGTCGTATCCCTCTACTTCTATCACTCTTACTCTACCAAATATTCTCTCATCGTAGGATCTTAGGTTTGGTATCGCTTTCTTCGCCTCCTCCAGATTTTCAAAGAACCACTCTTTGACTTCTCTACCTTCATCTATCACCCTATTTGCCGCCTTAACAGCCTCAGCTATAATATCCCAGTCTAACTTGGGTGCGCGTAGGTAGAGGGTGTTCCCCTTCTCGTCGTGCACAACCTTGATCGCAGATGCCTGTGGTACGATGCGCTTTATACTAGCCATAAGTATATGCTCAGCAGTATGTGCCTTCTCCAACCTCTGTCTACTACACCATCTTAATGAAAGGATTTAAGTACATCCTATGTTGCTTAATGAAGTATGCGAGCATATGTCCTTATTACAACAAAACCGGGTACTTCTGAAGAGGTTGTGAACGCTATAAAGGCTGCGCGTAACATCAAGGGTGTTGTGCAGGCTGACTCTGTATATGGGCGCTTTGATGCTGTGGTTGTGATCGAGGCTGAAGATATAAGGGCTATTAGTGAGACGCTGTATAAGGTTATAGAGAAGATGCCTAACATCGTCCACACCGAAACTCTGCTTACAGTCTTCTAGTAGGTGCTCAAGCCCAATGGTTATTAGAGCCTTCGTGCTACTAACAACAAAACCCGGAACCTCTCAAGAAATAGTCACCTCTAGGCGAATAAGGGGTGTAAAGATGGCGAGCTCGGTCTTCGGAAGGTTTGATGCTGTCTTAGTTATTGAGGCTAAGGATCTGCAGGAGCTCGCTAAGATCATCTATGATGACATCGCTGCTCATCCCAACGTTGTGCATACCGAAACCCTGATCTCAGTCTTCCCACCCGGGACTCATCGAGTAGAAAGCTAGTAGTGCGGTGTTTGAGTTGGCGAATATAGAGGGCATCATACTCTTTAATCTAGCGAAGGGTGGCGAAAGAGAGGCGCTTGAACAGATCAAGGGTCTGGATGGTGTTAAGAAGGTCTTTGAGGTCTATGGGGAGTATGATGGCGTCGTCATCTTCGAGGTAAGGAGTCTGGATGATCTTAAGAGGATCGTTAAGACGCTGAGATCCATAAAGGCTGTAAAAAAGACCATCACCTACATAGCCGTCTAAAAACGGTGCTAAGAAGTGATATTAGAGGCGCTCTAGGAGTGCCGCAACCATAATTGGTAGGATGGCTGTGGCTTCGCCGTGTACTGTAACTTGCTTAGCCTTAACATTGACCTTGCCCCAAGAGATGGCTTCTCTCACCTCAGCCCCACTTAGGCTCCCATCATACTCCACGGCTGTCGTTATGTAGACTGCATAATCTAGGCCTCTTCTGAACTGGTTCCACCAGAGTGTGTGGTGCTTGGAGATGCCCCCTCCTATCATCAGCGCCCCGCTCCTCTTAGCCTTGAAGACTATCGAAGCCAACTCCTCCTCATCCCCTAAAGGATCTATTACGATGCTTCTATGTTTCTGCCAGTAGAGCCAGAGCTGACTACCCACTGCACCATCAGTCAAGCCCGGGATGAATACCTTCACACCATTTCTCCAGCACCAATATAATATTGAGGATTCGTCTTGGATGTGTTCACCAAGCTTAGCCGCCAACATACTTGATGTGATCCTACTACCATCTGGTATGATCTTTTCAAAGATGGGTTGTAGATGCTTCTCAAGGAGCGGACCGTAGGAGTCTCTGGGTAGAATTATGTTCCCAAGCCTATGGTATCCCTTTTTATACAGTGTTTTGTCGTTGAGCTGAAAGGAGCCTTGAAAGTAGGCGCCCCAGCATCTGGCTAGGTCGTGGTCAAGTGTGCCGCAAGTCGTTATGATAACATCAACAAGCCTCTGTTTAACTAGTTCCCTTATGACTCCTCTTAGCCCAGTCGCTACCGGGGCTGCTGGGAAGGATAGGAACTTTACACACCGCTTATCCTTAACCATCTGCTCAAGTATGTCAACGGCCTCTGCCAAGAGCCTACCTGTAAAGCCACCCGCTCTCTTCATCTGCCTAACTAGGGCATCACAGGTCATAGTTTTGGTCAGCTCTATATCAACAACTTTATCCAACCGTCACATCACCTTCGCCAATATCCTATCTACTTCCCTCTGAGGGAAACCCAAGCCAGCAGTAAGAATCTTTTTAGCCCTTTCAACGTCACCGATCTTCGCATAGATTTCTTCACAGGCTTCTCTAACCTCCCAAGGGTAGAAGACCCAACCCCTTACTCTATGTGAATAGTAATCTGGTATGCACTCTGCACTCTCCTTTATAAGTAGGGTTGCGCTCCTAACCTCTTTAGCACCGTATTCTCTGGTCAGCTGAATAACGGTAGTTAGACTCTGCCCAGAATCCACTATATCATCTACGATCAAGACCCGTTTAGCCACTACGGATTCTTTGGACGGCTTCTGATACACCTCAACGCCTCCTCTTAAACCAACCTTCTCATAAGATCTCAAGTTGACCGTGTAGACTCTACTGATGCTCAATCTATCAGCCACCAGAACCCCAATTACAGCCCCTCCCTTCATCACAGCCAGCAGCGTATCTGGTTTATACGTGCTGTGAATACGCTCAGCTAGATCGGAAGTATACTCCTCGACTTCAGCCCAGCTTAGGGATAGATAAGTCGTCCCCTCTACTTCTACACTCAACATTGCCTCTACACATGGTTCTTGGTTATAGTTATTCCTTTAGGGAGCTATAGACCAAGTAGCGGAGAGATCCATATTATAAGGTAGGCTACGATGAGCAGCACACCCGTCAATATGGCGGTCTTCACTGTGCTAGCCATCGCTGGTATTATAGCCTTGTTATCGTTGTATTTTGCAGTAAGCACTTTGTATGCTATTCTTGCGTGTGGTATAGTAGCGAGCCCTATCAAAGCGGTTAGAGGAATGATGCTCGTAGCGGATGATATGACTAAGACGATGTAGGCTGAAGTGAAGATATATTTTAGGATCCGCGCAGCCTTCTCCTTCCCCAACCTAGCCACAACGTGATACCTCCCACACTTTATATCGGCTCTCGTATCTGGAAACTCGTTGACGTAGAGTACTGCTGCTGTCAATATGCCTGTGACTAGACCTACTAACCCAGCCTCTAGCGATAAAGCGTATGTTTGGACAAAGTAGACACCAAGGAGAAGAGGCGGACCAAAGCATAAACCAACCAGCAACTCGCCAAAGCCTATATGAGATATGATGGGTGAATAGAGCACAATACCCACACCAGCAAACACAACCAGAGTTATCAGGATAGGATTAAAGGCGCTAACATAAATGAAGTATAGACCTATGCCCAACCCAAGCAGCAGAAGAAGAATGCCCTCAACCAACACACCCTTTGGACTCATCTTCCCGCTAGGTAAGATGCCGCTCCCACCGCTGAAGGGCGTGCGCTCTGTTTCGATATCAATGCCACTACGGTAGTCAAAGTAGTCGTTTAGAACATTGGCAGCAGCGTGTAGCGCTGCGATGCCAACTAGCGTTAAGACTGCGTAGAGTGGGTTAAAGTAGCCATCTTTTAGAGCGACCACTATACCTAAGATTGTGAAGACGATGGAGAGGATTAGGAAAGGTGGTCTTAGCTCCTCAAACCAAACCTTAATCTTGCTCATCCGGTCTCCAACGTCTCCACTAATGGGATATATTTGTTTAGACGCCTCTCTTAACTTTATATTCATTTAAGCAAGTTTGACTACAAAAGAATCTGCCAGCCTCCTCAACTACGTTCGCCTCCTCTTTAATCTCTTTTCTACAATTGAGGCATTTGACCTTAACACCGACACCAACTCTAACACTGAACCCCCTACGCTCAACAGGGATGTCGAGGATCAAGCTTGATTTTATTGATTCAACGCCTTCTAAAGCGGCTAGCTTCTCACCGAACTTCTGTATGCCCTTCACATCATTCGCCGTCGCTAGGATGATAAGGTCGTATTCGCCGAGAGTCTGGTAAACGGTATCCACTTCAGGGAGATTGGCTACGCTCTTTAAGAGTTCTTGCATCTTCGGAGCCTTCGCCTTTACTGCTATGAATGCTGCTACGCAGTCCAGCTTTCTAAGATTTAAAGAAGCTTTAATATTCAGCACATCCATTTCCCTAAGTTTCCTTAATCTACTTCTTACAGTCGGCTCGCTTATACCAAGAGATGCGGCAATACGCTTTGTAGGCAGCCTACCGTCTTCATATAACGCTTTAGCGATGCGGTAATCGAGCTCATCAAGCATCATCCATCTATCAACCAACCCTACCGGATCTGTTAAGATCGCTGACCACTATCGGCAACTACACATATAAATGGCACGCTCCCATACCGCACATTCGGTATGAGCTTAGACACAGATCTCGCTAAACTCGCTGTAGATTACGGCCTCTCTCTGGGTGCTGAGTATGTGGAGGCGAGGCTGCACCGTGTATTAGAGGTCGGCTGCCTACTTAGAAACTCAAGCCCAGAGCCAACTATACTAGTTGACTCAAATGGGTTGGGTGTTAGAGCACGCTACAGAGGAGCATTAGCATTCGGCGCCACCAACACACTATCAACCCAATCAGTCAAGGAGCTTATAGAAGAGGTTGTTAAAAGGGCTAAAGCGTCCACTAGGCTAGTAGACGAACCCATCGAATTTAGCGGCGAAGAGATGGGTAGAGGGAGTTGGTCAGCTGAAGAGAAGGAGAAGCTTGAGGATATCAGTGTGCAGACGATGCTCAAACACCTAAAAGAATTGGACGATGTGATAAAGGACGGCTTCCACGGTGTCTCATTCACAAACAGGCTGCTGATTATAGAAACCTCGATAGAAGAAAAGTTCTACGTAAACAGCGAGGGTGCTGAACTACGTAGCAGAGTACCGAGGCTGAGCATCTCCTCCTTCATCAACGCCAGCTACGATGGAAAGAACTACACCATAACTATTCCAGCAGGCTACTCCTCTCTAGGTGAAAGTGGGGGCTGGGAGGTCTTAAAGCGCCTCGACCCATACGCATTCTTCAAACAAGAAGGCTCTAATCTTGCGAAGGCTGTGAAGAGCGAGCGCAAACCACCCTCAGAACCAGTCGACATAATCCTTGGACCTGATGTCGTAGGTCTAGTTGCGCACGAATCCTCGGGGCACCCGGCTGAAGCAGATCGTATACTTGGGAGAGAGGGTGCTCAAGCCGGGGAATCTTATCTGAAGAAAGACAGCTTAGGGTTGAAAATTGGGAGTAGTGAAGCGTATGTGAGTGACGACCCAACTATACCCCACTCTATGGGCTTCTACCTCTATGATGAAGAGGGTGTGAAGGCTAGAAAGAGGCGTCTCATAGAGGCGGGTGTGATCAAAGAATACCTACACAACCGCGCTACTGCACATGTCTTCTCAACGAAGAGTAATGCTGCATCTAGGAGCGTCGCCTACAACCGCGAGCCAATAATAAGGATGGCGAATACTTATGTTGAGCCCGGAGACTATAGCTTCGAGGAGCTGCTTGAAGACATTGAGTTAGGCGTCTACATAAAGTCTTTTATGGAGTGGAATATAGATGATGTGAGATTCAACCAAAGGTACGTTGGGTTAGAAGCCTATCTGATAGAGCGAGGGGAGATCAAAGAAGGCGTGAAAGCGCCGGTACTCGAAATTACAACACCAAGATTCTGGAGCAGCCTTGACGCCAGAGGTAAAGACCTTCAGTTTAGGGCAGCGAGCTGCGGGAAGGGAGATCCCATGCAGGGAGCCCCTGTTTGGACAGGTGGCCCTCATCTCAGGCTTAGAAATATAAGGTTGGGTGCGAGGTGAAGCTGCTTGGATCTTGAGGCTATAGCCTCCGAGGTTCTTGGCGAGCTCGTTAAGCTAGGTGCTGAAGATGCTTCGGTAATCGCAGCGCAGAGTTTTGAGAGGATGGTGAGGTTCAGCAACAACGCCCTGTCTGTAACCAAGTCCATAAAGGATGTTAACGTCTTCGCCTACGCCGCCTTAGATAAGCGTAGAATAATGGGCTCAACCTCCAACCCATCCCAAAACGCGCTTAAAGAATTCGCCCGAAGGCTTATCGAATCTTGCAGAGTTCTGGAGCCAAGCCCATATTATGCGCCTCTACCAAAGGGTCCGTTCACCTACCCAACTCACACAAACTACGATCCAGAGATAGAGTCTTGTGAGGAAGGGGTGCTGGAAGAGTACGCTAAGCAGATTATAGACCAAGCGGTCAAAGCTGGTGGAGAAAGAACCGCAGGAGCGATAACAGCTGAAAGTAGTAAGATAAGCATCGCAACTACTGGCGGTGTTATGCGGAGCGACCGATCCACTAGGATACTACTTAACCAAAGAGTCTTTGTAGGTGATGCCAGCGGACACGGCTTAGCTTGCTCAACACGCCTCAGCACATTTAACCCTCTTGTTGCTGCTGAAGAAGCGGCTGATTACGCTAAGAAGGCTGTGAATCGTGGGCCGTGGAGCGAGGGTGTATATGATGTTATTCTTTCACCTACAGTAGCGGCTGACCTTATTCAGCATGTGGGTGATGCAGCCTCAGCCTTTGCGGTAGAATCAGGTATCTCCTTTTTGGCGGGTAGGGTTAATGAAGAGGTAGCCTGCGATATACTTACTCTCGTAGACCACGGTGTGGCAGAGGGGGCGGTGAACACAAGGGTCTTTGATGATGAGGGTGTAGCCACTAGAGATAATGTGATTATCGAGAAGGGTGTACTCAGAACCTACCTTCATAACTCAAGCACAGCAAAGCGGTTTAACACATCCACTACAGGCTCAGCTGGTATAATAGACCCCCATCCTTGGAACCTTGAGGTATATGCTGGGCAACATAGCTTAGATGAGATGATAAAGGAGGTGAAGGAGGGTTTCCTCATAACCAACAACTGGTACACCAGATTTCAGAATCTTAGGACAGGGGAGTACTCCACTCTTCCGAGGGATGCAACCTTCTACATCAAAGATGGTGAAGTAAAGTATGCTGTAGCCGGGCTTAGGATAAGTGACAGCCTACCTAGGCAGCTAAAGAGCATCTCAGCGATCTCAAAGGAGCGTAGGTGGGTCTACTGGTGGGAGGTCACCATACCAACCCTAGCGCCATATCTCCTAATAAAACAGACAAACGTAACAAAGGCTGTCGGGTGAACCGCAAATATTTTAAAACCATAAAAACTATACCTAAGCCTACTAAAAGGGCGATGACAAATGCCAGAATCGTCAACAACCATACTTATAGGTAAAAAGCCTGTGATGAACTACGTTCTCGCATGCCTAACCATGATCCAAAACGGCGCCAACGAAGTCGTCTTAAAAGCTAGAGGTAGAGCTATAAGCAAAGCGGTCGACACAGCTGAGATCACCCGCAAAAAGTTCGCACAAGATATCGTCGTGAAGAACATAAAGATAGACACGGAGCAGATAAAGAACGCCGAGACAGGCAACGTCAGCAACGTCAGCTCAATCGAAATCTACTTAGGGAAAGCGGCTTAAAGCCCCTTTCCTAATTTTTTCTAAAATTACTTTTTACAGCATATAGGTTTATTTACCCTTATTAACTGTCCATCATACGCATGCCTATAAAGACCCCCATCTGCTCCTTCGACGCTAAGACTGGTATACTATGCCCTAAATGTGAGGCTAGGCTTAGAGGGGGTCATATCAGTGAGCTTGACGTTGAAGCTTCGATTAAGTTGACCAAGTTGGCTGAGAAGCTGCCTGAGTTAGATAAGGTTTCTCTTATCAGAGCTCAGGCTGTGGATGGTGCGTATGTGCTGACTTTTGCTGCAGGTAATCTAAGCATCCTTCGCTCGAACCCTTCTATCAGCAAGAATATCGAGGAGGCTATGGGTGGTAAGACCCTTCTTATAGAAGCGGAGTCCACCGACAGAAAGGTTCTCGAAGACCTCTTCTACCCCATAAGAATCTTGACGGTTAACGTAGTTTGGCTCCCAGATGGTAGTAAGCTTACAAAGGTGATAATACCCGGTAGGAAGACTGAGCGCTTCCCTTTGGATATAGAGTTGATTAAGAAGGTTGCTAAGGCTGTCCGTAACATAGATCTTCT
>CAYQXI010000005.1:0-23129 GCA_964421575.1 uncultured Nitrosopumilales archaeon | reverse complement strand
CCTTTAGCCAAGAGGGCTGCGATGGCTGAGGCGAAGGTGCATCCTGTGCCGTGTGTCCCTCCGCTAACCCTTTTACCACTATATCTTTTGACTACGCCATCATAGTATAGGGTGTCAACACATTCGTCTTGCTCTAAATGCCCACCCTTCACCACAACAGCCTTCGGTCCTAGGGCTGCCACCTTCTTGGCAGCTTCCTCTGCATCCTCTAAGCTCTTTATGCTCATCTTCGCTAACTTCTCTGCTTCTGGTAAGTTGGGGGTTACGATCGTTGCTAATGGTAGTATCTTTTTGATCAGCGCCTCTTCAGCATCATCCTTTAGTAGCTTAGCTCCGCTCTTAGCAACCATCACAGGATCAACAACTATAGGCACCTTTAGCTGGCTGAGCTCTTCAGCGACTGCTTCGATTATGTCACATGTGTAGAGCATACCGGTCTTCACAACATCAACTCCTATATCTGATACCACAGCCCTTATCTGCTCCCTTACGATCTGGGGATCTATGGGTTGAACCGCTGTGACGCTGAGTGTGTTCTGCGCTGTTACCGCTGTGATAGTACTCATACCATATACTCCTAGGGCTGCGAATGTTTTGAGGTCTGCTTGTATGCCCGCACCCCCGCCTGAGTCTGAGCCCGCTATGGTGAGCACTCTTGCTATGCGTCCCACAACACTCACCTCGCTACTACTTGGATACACTTCTGGGCCTTTGCGAGGGCTATGTTTAGGGCTGCTGCTGTTAGCATACTGGGTATGGTAGCGCCCAGCCAAGATAAGTAGGTTGTTATAAGTATGTAGACCGCGAAGCCCGCCGCCCAAGAAACTATAGCTGAGATATTAACACCATTACTATACCAGTAGTCCCCTTCTTTGGTGTAGAGATGCTCTACATCTATTCTCTGCTTCGCTACTAGGTAGTAGTGGCTCAGCACAACCCCGAAGATGGGGGAGAAGGTGGCTCCTATCCAGAGGAGGAACCAGATGTAGTTTTCTATATCAATGAAGAGGGCTAGGGCTGCGCATAAGCCTCCGATCAGCAGTATAAGCACCCACTGTTTTAGCTTAGGTAGGTTGTTCTGTACAGATACCGCCGCTGAATACACGTCTGCGAAGCAGTTATCCAACTCATATACGAGGATGAGCAGTAGGGCTGGTGCGCCTAGAAAGAGGTAGCCGAATGAGCCTACTATGTCTGCTGAACCTGTTGCTAGGATGAGGATGCTGCCTATTGTGTAGCCCGATATGTTACCGACCACGAACCCTATGTATGTGCCCAGAAACCCTCCTTTCGATGTGCTTGCAAACCTATTGTAGTCCGCTGCTAGCGGCATCCAAGAGAGAGGCATAGCGATGACGAGGTCAAGCGCCAAGAGAAGAGGCAGCCCACCTTCAGCCCTAGCACCCAATACTCTGCTTAACCCCCCGTTCTGAAGGGCCCAGAAGGTCACCCAAGCCGCTGAGCCATAGAGCAGCCAGAAGGCGAATCTCTCGAGCCACTGCTTAACTACAAGCAGCGGACCACCTATCCCCATAAGTATGGTGAAGATTGTGAAGACTATTACCCAGAGCCAGTATGCTGAGAAGCCTGCTGTGGTTGATGAAATTAAGTCTCCTGCCTTCGCCATCACCGCTATCTCTAGTGTGCCCCAGCCTATGAGCTGAATCACATTAAGCCAGGTGGGGAAGTATGAGCCCCGTATCCCGAAGGATGGGCGGAGTGAGACCATAGTTGGTACACCAACCTTACCACCTATCATACCGGCTAAAGCAAGTGGTAAGGTTCCTATGAGTGTGCCTACTGTGATTACTATTAGTGAGGTTAAGAAGTCTAGGGCGGGCACGAGCAAAGCGCCAGCTTGATACACTAATAGACCGGTACCCAGACTAGTCCAGAAGACTGCCAGATCTACAGCGCGAAGGATCCTCTGGTTTTGAGGCACCGGGGTTATACCCCATTCAGAAGGTTTGCGGATCTTCATCTAAGAGAGACGCGAGATAAATCTATTTATAACTATGTTGATAAATGACTTATTGATATGAAGCCACCTTGTGAAGTAGCGATAAAAGAGCTACTCCCGCTGATAAGAGCTCTGGTAGCTAAGGAGCTGAAAGCTAGGGGCTTAAGCCAAGCCAAGATCGCTGACCTGATAGGCGTAACTCAACCAGCGGTAAGCGGCTACCTTAAGCTTAAAGCAGATAAAGAGCCCCTCTATTCAGAGGAGATAGTAGCCCTCTCCAAGTGGCTTGCTTCAGGATTAGCCTCAGGAACACTACCCTATACAGAGGCAGTAAAAGGCATCTGCACCCTCTGTACCAACCTAAAGTGCCAAGGCTCTATCTGCGCAACCCACAAGAAGGAGGTTCCAAGTCTACAGACAGAGAGCTGCGACATCTGCCTGCAACTTTACTCAAAAGGTCTGCCGAGTGTGGATAGGAAGCAGGTTGTCTTAAGCAACCTAAAGGCTGCGGTAAACTTGATTCAAGCCTCAAAAGAGTTTGCAGCACTAATACCAGAAGTTCTAGTGAACATCGTTGAGGCTATACCTGAGGCTAAGAACATTAATGATGTGGCTGGCATACCTGGGCGTATAGCGAAGGTTGATGGTGTACCTAGAGCCTTTATGCAACCTGAATTCGGGGCATCAAGGCATCTTGCTTCGGTTCTGCTCGCCGCTATGCAGGTTGATCCAAGTGTTCACGCAGCCATTAACATAGCGTACAATAGGTTCGTTAAGGAGGCTTTTGACCGACTTGGTTTAAAGGTCTACCTATTTAATAGGCGTGAGCCGCCAACGAACACCGATGCCGCTCAGGCTCGAGTTGCTGAGGAGGTTTTAAATTTAGGTAAGCGTGGTGAGTCCCTACCAGATGTGTTTGTAGACGCCGGTGGCTACTGGATAGAGCCCTCAGCCTACATCTTTGGTGCTGACGCTGTCGAGGTTGCGCAAAAGGCTATAAAGGTGGCTGAAGTGGTTGCCTGTCTTCGATCTGAGTCTACGGGTTGACTCTTGTTAGTGTGCGTGGAAATAGGCTCGCAGCCCTTATGTGCTTTAGCCCTGCGATCCACTTGGTAAGCCGCTCTACACCAACCCCGAAGCCTGAGTGGGGTGGCATGCCGTATCTTCTTAACTCGAGATACCAGCTGAAGCTCTCTTTAGGTAGGTCTTGTGATTCTATTCTCTTTAGTAGGGTGTGGTAGTCGTGTATTCTCTGCCCACCTGTTGCGATCTCACCGTGCCCCTCTGGTGCGATGAGGTCTGCTGAAAGTGTGATCTTATCGTTATCGGGCTTCGTCATATGGTAGAAGCTTCTTGCGCTTAGGGGATAATCTGTTATAAAGAACGGCTTAGTTTGGCTCTTTGATAGAAGAGTCTCTACTGGGGTAGGTATATCTTCACCCCACTTGAACTCTAGACCATGCTCTTTAGCGAACTCCAAAACATCATCATAGGTCATTCTTGGGAAAGGCGGCTTAGGTGGAGTGAATTCTCGTCCGAGCACCTCGAGCTCACTCTTATGCTCCTCCACCACCCTTCTGCAGATGTATGTGATGAGGTCTTCTTGTAGCCTCATGTTCTCCTCTTGATCCATAAATGCCTTCTCAGCCTCTATCATCCAGAATTCGGTTAGGTGCTTGGCTGTCTTAGACTTCTCCGCTCTAAATGCCGGTTGGATTACGAAGACCTTACCCAGCGAGCAGATCGCAGCCTCCTCGTAGAATTGGGCGCTTTGGCTCAGATAGGCTTTCTTACCGAAGTAGTCAAGTTCAAAAAGTGTAGCGCCGCCCTCGCAAGCGGACTGGACTATGGTCGGTGCGCTTATCAGCCAATAGCCCCTTTCCGTAAAGAACTCAATGGCAGCTCTGATAATCCCCCACCTTATCTTCATCACAGCAGAAGCCTTACGCCCCCTTATCGAAAGATGCCTATACTCGTAGAGGAAGGCTGGAGATTTGATGGCGCTCTTAGTTATAGGCCACTTATCGGCTAAAGCGATTATGTTTAGCGACTTTATAGCTACCTCCTTACCCTGTGGCGCCCGCTTATCTTCACGTATAACCCCATCTACTTCAACAGCAGATTCTTTTGTGACACGCTTAAGGCTCTGAAAGACCTCCTCTTTAACGACCCCTCTTTTACCCGCCGCTTGTATGTAACCTGTGCCGTCCCTTACTGTTAAGAAGATTATGCCACCCACTTCTGTCTTTGAAGCTACCCATCCTCTGATCTTAACCTCAGCCCCATCATTTAGCTTAAAGGCTTCAGAGACCTCTACTAAGCTCAATGTGCTCTATCTTCCTCCGCGCAAAATAAAGTTATACTAGATAGATTCTTATAAGGATGGTTAGCTCGCTTACTTATGCGATGCGTTGTAGTCAAGCCCTCTGCCGAAGCTGCTTCTCAAATAGTGGTGTTGTGTGAGCTTATCGCAGAATCCCTCCCAGCATTCGTAGAGTCAAAGTATTCGGTTGAAGCTAAGGACGAGGTCATCGAAATCAGCACCCACGATGTGGTTGAGGTGGCTGAAGTCGTCTCTAGGTTCTCTGGTGTAGCCTACGCAGCTTTGGCTGAAAAAGTAAGACCAGATTTCGATGAGGTGCTGCAAGCGTTGGTTGCCGCGGGTGAGAGAGGAATATTCGACAACGAGCGCTTCTCAGTCAAGGTAGAGGCACAGCAAAACGTAGGCTACAGAGCCTATGACCTACAATCTCTAGCTCTCTCAACCCTCATAGGTAAGGTTGGTGGCAGAGGAGCCAGACCGGATGAAAAAAGGCCGGATAAGGTGATTTACGCACTCGTCTCAAAGGAATCAGCATATATCTTTACACACCGCTACCTAGGCTCAGGCGGGCTACCCTCAGGCACCGCAGGGAACTGCCTCATAATAGTTGAGCCTACCGTAAGATCTTTAGTCGGTGGTTGGCTTGTGCAGCGGGCTGGCTTCACCCCCACCTACCTCGTCACTGACTACCCTTATCAACCAGAAGCATTATACCGCTCCATCGAAAATCTCGCTTTACTCAGATGCTGCGTAGCCAAGAAGACTCTACAGCTACTCTATGTGGATGTTGCTAAGCGTAGTAGTGTAGGGAGTTTAGAGTCAAGCTTCGCTTGGCAGGAGTTCGCCGCTGTATTAGGTGTTAAGGCCGCTGTGAAAGAGAAGATAGGCTTTCTCTCTATGCCGATTGATCTTAGGAGCAGAAGCCTACAAAATGTGTTGAAGTATGCTTGTAGAGAGAGTGTGAACATGCTTTCACCAGCCTCCTTTTTGACTGAGGATGAACTTATGATATATGCGAAGAAGATCGGTCTCCAGCGCCCCTTACCCTTAGATGCGGGTGAAAGTAGATTGACTGTTCTGGACGACTCAGGTAGACCTATCTCTGATATGGATGAAGCGGCTGAATACCTCCTTAGAGGTGTTTCTAGGGTTGATCTAACAGAAGGATTTTTAGATGCACATAGGCTTATAGACGAGCTATCTTAACACATCCATCACTGCGTTAACCAGTCTACTTAACCCGTTATACTTTGATGCTTCTTTTGAGAGGCTCTCTGCCCTACTCTTGTAGCTATTTGTTGAGTAGAGTCTACGTATAGATTCGCAGATGCTTTCTGGCTCTGCTGTGAGTGGATCGAGCCAAAGGGCAACACCGAGCCTAACCATCTTCTGTGTGTTGCTGAACTGCTCACTGTGGTCCGCTATAGGTATGATGAGCATAGGCTTACCGAGCAGCAGCGCCGAGCTTAGGGTCGAGTGCCCCCCTCTAACCACAAGTATGTCTGAAGCCTGCATAAGGTCTTCATTAATGGGGCACCACTCAAAATAGTAGGTTGAGTCGATGCGTTTTACCTCGGTGCTCCCGTTAGGTCTGCCTTCAGAGATCACAACCTGAAACTCGCTCAGATGTTTCGTTGCTTTGAGCAGTTTTCTTATTAGCGCTGGTTTTGTGAAGGATGGTCCGCTGATGTGCATGAAGACCAGCGGCTTATTGTCGTCTAACCCTAACTTGGCTAATGTGCTCTTAACCTCTTCTGCGCTCTTGGTTGGTTGAACGATGAAGCCTATGTACTCAGCCTTTCTTCTTACGGCTGAGATCCACCATAGATTCTCTTCAGATATGGTTAGGGGTGGTGGCAGATCTGGGAAGAAGATCTTATCCGCTAAATTCCAGAGTTTACCTAAGATCTCGTTTAGGAATCGCTCGATAGGTTTTGTGCGCTTACTCCTCTTCTTAGGTGGAAGGAGTATACGTAGCTGGTTTGTGACGACGAAGCACTTTAACCCTAAGCTCTTAGCAGCTATGACCGCTGACAGGCGTGAATCTGAGACCACAAGGTCTGGCTTCCAATATCTCATAATCTTCCTCTCTAAGACGACTTGGCGGATGAATGTGGCTATGTGCCAAGGGAGTCTCTTAGAGGTCTTAAGGAGCCCCTCAAACTTACCTGAGGCTGTCCAACCGACATCCAACCTAGGCACTCTAAAGCAAGCGAAGCCCCTCCGCTCCACATACTCCGCCCCCTCGCCGTAAGATGAGAAGGCTACCTTAACCCCCATCTCCACAAGCTTCGAAGCAACAGCAACCATTCTAGCAGCATGACCAAGCCCAGATCCGAAGATGGGGAAGTAGACCCTCTTCAAACCACGCTTTTCTCCTCAAATCAGCCTTCTCCTAACGACCCTACCATTAGGCTCCTCTTCAGCAAAGACCTCTGCCTCGAAGCGGTAGATCTTCGTTTCCGGGAGGAGCCAGACATCTGGAGGGGCACCAGCCTTCATACAAGTATAAGAGAGGAACTGCTCAGCATCCCAACCCTCCTCCACAGGGACTTGAGGTAATAGTAATCCACTCAAAAACTTGTATTCGACTATCAACCCATCTCTACCTATCTTTATTAGGTTAGGGTATTCTTTGGGTGATGAGGCTTTGAGCCGCTCCGGCTTCGTCAAGACGCTCACCTCGAAGATGAGGTTGCTGAACTCCTCTGGTCGAACTGGTTCGAAGCGTGGGTCTTGTGTTGCAGCGCTTATAGCAGCCTCCACTAGTGCTTCACTTAGCGGTATGTTGGGTTGAACCAACCCTATACAGCCTCTTAACTCATGCTCCCTACCCCTCAGCGCATTTATTGTAACGAATACCCCGCGTTTCTCGCTGAACCTCCTGCGGAACTCTTCATCCAATTTTAACCTTCTTCCGCTGACCACATATTCTTCTGCTGCCCGCCTAGCAGTCTTAACTAGGAGGTAGCCGTCTTCATCACTAAGCTCAGCCATAGCCACTCATCTATTCTAATGGTATGCTTTAAGTCTTAAGGAGGAGTTGTCTAACACGTCTATCGAACTCTCTTATTCTCCGCCAGTGGCTTCCGATCCAATAGAGTTTACCACATTCTACGCACCTAAAGTATCTTCTCTCCAGTTTTCGAGTAGCATCTACTTCATTCGAGTCGCAGGCTTCTAGGAACCCGTTGCAGACCGGGCACCTAGAGCCCTCAGCCCTTAATGGGGGTGGTTCTAAACCGAGCTTCTTGAATACTTCAGCAGCTCTCTGTGCATCGTCTTTGCCTAGAAGTAGGCAAGCCTTCACCCCCCTCTTCTGGGCTGTTAGGTAGAGGTCTCGGTCAGAGGTGAGGAGCCACCTATCTTCTTCAGCGGTCTTGGTGATGAGGTCTTTATCGTCAAGATTGGTATCGTAGATGACATCGTAGCCGTAGATCCTCAGCTTCCTAGCGAGGCTTCCGTGCATAGAGTCTACGAGGAAGCGTGGCTTTATCTGTAACCTACCTCCTTCCCTTCTCCTTCTAGCCTCAAAAGCCTTTCAAAAATGTTGTCTCTGTTTACCGCACCAAACACCCTACCTTCTTTAACGAGTGGAAGGGTGTTGGCTCCGCTGCTTCTCATAAGCCTAGCAGCCTCCCTCAAACTCTCTTCCCCACTTAAGGCTACGGTGAGCCTCCTCATAGCATCCACTACAAGCAGCCTCTTGATGAATGTGTCGACGTGCCTTATCTGATCGATTCTGAGAAGGTTAAATAGTGTGAAAGCAGCCTCACGCTCACCAATAACCCCTATTGGCCTATCTGCCTCAACCACAATAAGGTCTCGGACAGGTGTTTTGCTGAGCTTTTCAAGAGCCACGGAGAGTTTAGACTTTGGGCTTATGGTTAGGTAAGAAGGAGAAACGAACTCTCTACAGCAGAGGTTAGCTTTTGACATAAGTGGGATGAGAAGAAGCTTCGTCACCAACCCAATTACCAAACCATCATCCCCAACTACGGGCAGCGCAGACACATTATGCACCAGCATCTTCTGAGCAGCCTCTTGGGCGCTCTCCTCTGGATGTGCGGTGATTATGTTCGGCGAGGCGAAGGCTGCGACAGAGAGCGATGTTGGTGAGACCCCACTCATTCGTTTAGAAGAGAGTTTAGAGAAGATGTCCTTTAACGTAACCACACCCACAACCTTAGACTCTGAGACGGCTACCACCCTATCTACATTATACCGCCTCATCAACTCTATTGCAATCGGAATCTTCTGAGCCTTACTTACAACATAACTCGGCTCTAGGTGTAGCTCAGAAACCTTGGTTGCTTCAAGCCTCGAGGTCTTTGACAAGCTTCAAAACCTCCAACTTGGAGAAGAGCCCAGCGAGGTTCTTCCTCTTATCCAATACTGGCAGCCCACCTATCTTTGCGCTGCGCATAAGTGATGCAGCATCAACTATCGAAGCCTCTTCTGAGATGTAGTGGAGGGGGCTCTTCATAATATCCTTCGCGTATGTTATGGCAAGATACCTAATCCTTCTAGTAGGTTGAGGTGCTCCGTCATCGTACACGATGCTTTTCTTCTTAGGCGGGGCTACTCTCACAAAGGCTAGGTCGGTTGGTGTGATTATACCTATAGGTCTGCCTTCGGCGTCAACAACTACAACTCTGTGGCTAGGCGTCTCCACAAGTAGCTTGATTACGTGGTTGATGGTGTAGAGCGGCTTTACTACCGCCACCTCCTTACACATACACTCCTTAACCTTCTTGGAGGGATTACCGTGTTCCATCAAGCACCTTGTAAGATCGCTTGTTGAAATCATCCCAACGACTTCTCCTTCATCTACTACGGGAAGCCCTGTCACCCCATTATCCAGCATAATCTCAGCCGCATTAGAGATCGACTCATTAGGTGTTATGGTTAAGACCGGCTTCGACATAACCTCCCACACATTAGTGTACTCGAGGGGTCTGCGGCGCCAAGGCGGGCCACCCGGTTTAAGCGCCAAGGCTAGATCGGTTCGGCTGACTATGCCCACTAATCTACCATCGTCTATAACAGGCACCCTACCTACACGCTTCCCCAGCATAACGTTCCTAACCGTTGCGAGCGTATCATAAGGAGAGACGACAGCTACGATGGGCGTCATATAATCAGAAACTTTGATCATAATAACACGCAGCCGAAAATTCATCTACTCTTCAGAAGGCAGCTCAGCCGGTTCTTGTGAAACCTCGCTTCTACAATCCTCACAGAGGAATCTGCCATCTATCTCAATAAGTGTATCAGACCATTCGCCGCAGGAGTCGCAGTATCCCGCAAGAGGGCTTCTAACCCTAAGAGATTCGCCTGTTGTTATCCTCACCTTCTCTGAAAGCAAGCCTACGAGCTCCGGTGTAACGGCGTTTAAGTCTGAGGTAGTCACTATGCCTACAAGCTCGTTCTTGTATACTACACCAAGCTTCTTTATGTTCAGCCTACGCATAGTCTTCGCCGCCTCGGTTACGTCACTTCCAGCGTCTATTGTATGCAGAGGTTTAGAGGCGATGTCACCTACCTTCACTCTGCTGGGTTTAAGGTCTTCAGCCACAACCTTTCTCACGATATCCCCTTCTGTCACTATCCCTATCGGCTTCCCTTTCTCAGTAACCACTACGCTACCTATCTTAAAGCGAGCCATCTTCTTAGCAGCTTCTCTCACCGATTCATCGATCTCCGATGTTATCACTGGGCTGTTCATAACCTCCCTTACAAGGATCTTCGTCCTTATCATCGGCTCCGAATTCAATCTGCTGCCCACACCTCATAACCGCAGACACTCTTCTTTAAGCCTTTTGCCCCACCACTCCAACTACCACCTTCTTAAAGAGAAGGCAGATAATTTTGACAAAAATCGCTTCTAAAGGGGGTTCCAAATATGTTTAAGCAGCCACCGTCATCCTACCCTTTAGCATCAAAGATATCTTTAGGCGCCTTCAATCCACCTTACTCTGTTCTTTACTACCTGTTAGGCTTTCAGCTGATTAAGCACTTCCTCCAATACTTTAACAGCATTTTCGAGCTTAGTTTGCATTTTGTTAAGCTTCTCCTGTAGCTCAGCCTTTTCCCGCCTCTCCTTTTCGATCTCAGCTTTCAGCATTTCAATCTCTTCTCTTGACGGTGGAGCCTCAACTTCTTTAACCATGAAGGTGAGGACTTTTTCGCCTTTAAGAAGCATCTCATAAGTTTCCCTCACAAGTTTCCCAGCCTCAGTCTTCCCTGTCAAGTGAGCTCTTACTGTCTGCTCTCCTCTACCGAGTTCATCGGCTATCCTTATAACGCTCATCCCAGCTCTCTCTCTTGCAAGGGCTCCTGCTGCCACAGCCAAAGAATCTATCCATGTTATACGGTCTTTCGGATCTCCGCTCCGCATCTTTTCGATAACATCTTTCCTTGAGACCGTTCCTAGTAGAAGGACTGCCTCAAGCTTTTGAATATCCTCCCTCCCTAAAGGTTTTAGGGGGACTTCTATTTCGCTCATACGCTTTCACCTCCCTCAATAAACCCTCTAGGTGTAACTTTTACAGTTTTATCCGGATAAACAATTATTCCTTTATTTGTTATGTCAAATGGATGCCTCCTCATAGAATGCCCAGTTCCACGCATCTTCCACACGATTATTGAACGTCTAAGTTCGCCTTGAAACTCGTCCAAGTCAAGCCTAATGATCCCATCGGCTGCGTGCTCAACTCCTGGTCCGCCAAACCCACGCTCTGTAACGCTTACCTGCGAAACAAGGAAGCCGGTACAACCTAAGCCAGCAAGGACCTTTTTTATGAGCATTAGTGTTGACCTTGCCATCATAGGCTTAGTCATGTAGAGAGTTGAGACAGAGTCTATGACGACTCTTTGTGCATTCAGATCGGTGATGGCTTGCCTCATAACGTCCAAGAAGCTTGGAGTGTCATCCGGGTCCCTAACCACGTAGCGTTCTCTCTTAGCCGCCTCACCCACACCAGACGTAAAAGCATCTACTATTGCAAATTTCCCCTCCTGCTCATACTTTCGAGGTTCCCAACCAAACCTGTCCATGTTAATCCTAACCTGAATAGGGTGCTCTTCTAGAGTCACGAGGACACCAGGTTCGTCGAGCGTAAAGCCAGCGTGAAGGAACTGTTGACCAAAGATAGATTTGCCAGTACCAGGTCCGCCTGAGAGTAGAACAATATTCCTCCTAGGTATCCCCCCGTGCAGTATCTCATTCATACCAGGAATTCCGACATCGACACGATCACTCATAGATAAAACCCCAACACATTTAATAGTAGCCTCTCTCTATTTTGCTTTTGCTGCGAATTCCTCGGCGATCTTCTTGTACATCTCCAGCTCCCTTTGAGAGATTGGCTTAACTTTTCTAAGCGCTTCCTCAAAGTGGCGCCTACAAACCTTTATACTCTTAACGTTCTTCTTTACCTCTTCTGGGTCTTTGTTTCCCACTATATGCTCTCTAATAGCTAGCAGAACCGCTGTGTTGCAAACAGCCGCAAGATCTGCTCCTGTGTAGCCTTCGGTCCTCCTAGCGAGCTCCTCTATATCCACATCCTCAGCCAGAGGCTTCTTCCTGAGGTGGATTTTGAGAATCTCTTTCCGAGCCTCGATGTCTGGTGGTGGTACATATAGAAGCTTATCAAACCTCCCCGGCCTAAGGAGCGCTGGGTCGATTATGTCTGGCCTGTTTGTAGCCGCTATAACAACAACACCTCTAAGCTCTTCGAGCCCATCCATTTCGGTTAATAGTTGGCTTATCACACGTTCAGTCACGTGGGAATCGCCGTAACCCCCGCCTCTCACAGGCGCGATAGAGTCAATTTCGTCAAAGAATATTATGCTTGGTGCTGCTTGCTTGGCTTTTCTGAAAATTTCTCTTACAGCTCTTTCAGACTCACCAACCCATTTGGATAGAAGTTCGGGCCCCTTAACGCTTATGAAGTTGGCTTCGCTCTCAGTAGCAACGGCTTTCGCCAACAATGTTTTGCCTGTTCCAGGAGGGCCGTATAGGAGTATCCCCTTAGGCGGTTTAGCGTCTGCCTGTTCGAAGACTTCCGGATATTTTAGTGGCCATTCTACAGCTTCTTGAAGCTCAAGTTTTACGTCTGCTAACCCTCCTATGTCTTCCCATTTGACTGTTGGTACTTCGACGAGGACCTCCCGCATGGCCGAGGGCTCCACATCTTTTAAGGCCTCCATGAAATCGTTCATTGTAACCGTTATCTTGTTCAAAATTTCAGCTGGAATGCTCTCCTTCTCAAAGTCTATTTGAGGCAGTATTCTACGCAAAGCCCTCATAGCAGCCTCCTTGCATAAAGCCTCAAGATCAGCGCCAACAAACCCGTGGGTTACGTTTGCGATCTTCTCTAAGTCTACGTCCTCAGCCAACGGCATACCACGCGTATGGATCTGCAGAATCTCAAGGCGGCCCTGCTTGTTCGGCACACCGATTTCGATTTCACGATCAAATCTTCCAGGCCTACGAAGGGCTGGGTCTATCGCGTTAGGTCTGTTGGTAGCACCTATGACGACGACTCTGCCGCGGGGCTTTAACCCGTCCATTAGGGCTAGTAACTGTGAGACGACCCGTTTTTCAACCTCACCTGTAACCTCTTCCCTTTTTGGTGCAATGGCGTCTATCTCGTCGATGAATATTATGCTTGGCGCGTTTTCCTCTGCTTGCCTAAAAATTTCTCTTAGGCGTTCTTCGCTTTCGCCATAGTACTTGCTCATGATTTCTGGGCCGCTTATGCTGAAGAAAGCAGCATTAGTCTCGTTTGCAACGGCTTTCGCAAGCAAGGTCTTGCCTGTTCCCGGTGGCCCATAAAGTAGAACCCCTTTTGGTGCTTCAACTCCAAGCCTTTCGAAAAGTTCTGGGTATTTGAGGGGGAGTTCCACCATCTCTCTAATCTTTTTGATCTCTTCTTGCAGCCCACCGATATCTTCATAGGTTATCCTCGGAACTTCCCGCACAGCAGCTGTGGTTTTCTCGCCGATGACGATTTGGGTGTCTGCCGTTATTATTACGGCTGGTGCTGGCGGTTGGACGCTTGTAACAACCAGATCAACTTTTCTACCCATAATCCCTAGTGGGATGTAATCTCCTATAGTGACGACTCTGCCCTCTAGGAGCTGGGCTAGATAATATTCAGCTCCCTCGATGCGCAAAGGTTCTGTAGGTGCGAGTGTTATCTTCGAAGCTTTCTTGGCCTCAATCTTTCGCACACTGACCTTCTCATCTATGCTAACGCCAGCATTTTTCCGCGTGTAGCCATCTATGCGAATTATCCCCTTGCCAGCGTCTTCGCTATACCCAGCCCAGCAGAGAGCTACTGTTTTACGCTTACCGCTAATCTCAACAACATCACCAGATGTCAACCCTAACTTCCTTGCAACCTCAGGGTCAATTCTAGCTATACCCCTACCAACATCATGGCTGCGAGCCTCAGCGACACGGAGGGTTACAGCTTCAGAACCTGAGGTATCTACTCCATCTTTTCCCAATTCACTGCTCGAACAATTTAATAGAATCCCGAGAATAAGAACTTTATGATGCAAAGGGTATGCTAAAATATTTTTGTCTCCTCCCATTAAACATTATAAGGAAGATGCTCTTTCTGCTAAAGCGGTGAAATAATGCCTGAGTTGGACGTTTTTTGGATATTCTTCGTATACTTCTTTCTGGTAGCTTTCCTCTGGCCGCAAATAAGACAAAAAATGATCCAGAACGAGAGGCTGAATTATATAAGAAAAATCGAAGCAGTGACGAAGTCGAGAGTTATCACGATGATACATCGACAGGAACGCCTAACTTTATTTGGCATACCATTTTACCGCTACATAGACATTGAAGACTCAGAGCAAGTTTTACGTGCAATAAGAATGACTTCTCCGGATATGCCAATAACCTTAATCCTTCATACTCCTGGGGGTCTCGTTTTGGCGGCTGCTCAGATCGCTTTGGCTCTAAAGGGCCATCCTGCAAAGAAAACGGTTATCGTTCCCCACTACGCTATGAGCGGAGGCACATTAATCGCTCTGGCTGCTGATGAGATTCAAATGGACCGCTACGCCGTTTTGGGGCCGATAGATCCGCAGCTTTCAGACCAGCGGATGGGCGCTATTCCTGCTGTTTCGATTGTTAAGGCTGTAAAGCAGAAAGGCATCGAAAAAGCCGATGATGAAACTTTGATAAAAGCCGATGTTGCTGAAAAAGCAATAAAACAGCTCGAAGAATTTGTTATAGAATTGACCGAAGAAAAATTTGGAAGACATAAAGCTGAAGAGCTCGCTAAGGCACTCGTTCACGGCACTTGGACTCACGATTATCCTCTCACGCCTAAAAAACTTCAAGAACTTGGAATACCAGTAAAAGTTGGAATCCCTGTTGAAGTCTACCAGCTTATGGAGTTATATCCACAAGCATCACCAATGAGGCCGGGCGTTGAGTTTATACCTACACCATACTATGTTCCACAAACACCACAAAAGAAAGCAGAAAATAGCACCCTAATCTCCCATTTTTTACGATCTAAAGTGTTTTCCTTTCTTACAACTATAATTGAGCTGAAGAATTATTTTCGATCTCTTGGTCGCGCCCTACTTATAACACACGGGTTTGCTTTTGTAGGTATCGGTAGAGTAGCCTTCAGATGAGTGGATTTCAAGTAGGCTAGAATTGACAGCATCTATGCCCTTCCTTAAGCCTTTTGCTCACCCAGTTGTGTTGAGACTATTCTTCCGCCTCCACTAGGTAATGCTCTTATAAAATCGTCTAAAAGTATCTCCTTAATCTTCACACCAAGCTCTCTGCCAGCGATCTTCATCAGCTCTGCTTTAACTCGCTTAGCTACATCACTCGTTTTACTCTTGTCTGGGGTTAAGACCACGTATGCTATGCTGTGCGCCTTTATAGCTTCAGGTGGTCCACCCATTACAACAAGATCGCCATCCAACGTGGAGACACCGACACCGACCTCGACTCTGACGTTTTTCACCCAGTTCTTCTCACCCTCTATCAGAAAAGCCCCCTTCGGTAGGTATGTGCCCGAGGGTCCTGTGAATTTTATCTGGTTTGGTTTAACCCAGTAGACGTCTAAGGCTGAGATCTCTGCCTTCCAAGCTGAGCTGTAGGCTGCTACTGCTTTGCAGCACTCTTTTATGCTTTCTTCATCGGCTTCTTCCCCGCCTTTTAGCACGAAGAAGGGTGAGCCGTGTATGTCAGCGTGGAAGACGAGATCGTTATCTTGAGTATGTCTTCTTAGTATGGCTGTGTTAGATGCTGCGTCTCTACCTCCAACCGCTAAGAGACCCTTGGATGTGAAGAACCACCTATATCTCTCGAACCACTTTTTCACTCTGGCACGTTTCAAAGGTTTGGTTTCGCTCTCTTTAGATGCTTCTGCTAGAAGCTGTGCTTTCCTTTCAGATAGGTTTCTCTCAGCCTCTTCTATTGCCTTTACTTTAGCTTCAACCTTCTTTGCGGCGTCGAAGAGTGTTGAGGCAGCACTTATAGGTGTTGTTCTTATTGGTAGCTGGATAGGTTCTGCGAACCCCTTGATCTCTAAATATTCACCCCTACTCTCCTTGTATTCTACGTTGAGTGTTGTGAGTAGTTTTGGTAGTTCTTCAGTAGATCCTTCTGCGCCCAGCCTTGTTAGAGTAGCGGCGAGTTCACGCAGCTTAGTTGCTTGCTCCTTTAACTCTAACCTTCTTTTAGCCTGCGCTTCAAGTGCTCTATTCAGTTCTTCTATCTTCTTCTGAAGCGGCTCCTCTTCCTTCTTCTTGAGCTCCTCAAGCAGAGTAGGGGTCTGAACTTCATCTACAGCCTCCATAAAGCTGTCTGTGTGTCTGCACTCCCACTCACTATAGGTTGTGAGCTCGAAGGGTGATGCGTCAACCGCTCTGCCCTCTTTTAGCAGAATAGTCGCTTTGCCGCCATGCAAGATAAGGTCTTTAAGTTGAGATATTTCGCTTATGATCTTAGCCTTCTGCTCTTCGGTAAGGGTGCGTGCTCTAGGATCAATTCCAGCCCTAAAAAGAACCTCCTCCACATACTTGCGTGATAAAGCAAGTTCCCTACCGAGATACCTTGCTACCTCTAAGCCGCTTGTATCGTAGTCATCTAATAAGTCATCTTGCTTGGCGAATGGGCTTCTCCCCCGAGGCGGTGGGGGTGTATAGGTTTGGCCTTGTGCTAGCGTGCGGTGCCTAACCTCTATCTTTTTGAGCAGAGTCAGTATACGCCCCTCTTCATCTAATACGAGTAGGTTTCCGCCTCCGAAGAACTCTGCGACTAGCGTTCTCTCGTTTCCATCAACATGGAACTTGATCTTAACGATTCTCTCTACATCTGGCTGCTCAGCGCAGATGAAGCGTCCTCTAACTAAGAGTTCCCTTAGATGTGAGACAAATGCGTCTGGTGCTCTGGTTGGCAGCTCGTAGGCTGTGAGCCAAACCCCTTTTGCGGTTGAGATGACGAGTCTCTTCTCTGGGTTGCTTGGGTGGTGTAGCCTTATGAGCCAAGTCGTCTCATCTATAGAGCTTATGTTGTTTACATAGTAGCCGCTAAGCGCTTCGTTGAGCTCAGCAACTATCCTTGTAAGTTCCACACCTGAGAGCTCCAACCTACTATTCGATTGATGTTAAGGAATATATAGGTGGTGTTTGATGATAGGGCTGCTTGACGCCCCTCGATAAACTCTATTGGTTGAGGGTTGCTGCGGGTGTGCTGTCGGGTGTATTTGCTACCCTACTAGGTTTTGTCAGCGCTAATCAGCCAGAAGCGTATAAAGGTGTGATCTTAGCTCTAGCGATCTACGCTCTGACGAGCTACGCAGCGAGATACCACATGTTTAAGAACGTTGGCGTCAGTTTACGCAAAATCTACACACACGGCATAGGAAGCTTCATAATGCTATTTCTCTTTACTTGGATCCTTCTCAACACCCTCATCACCGCTTGAACTATCGATATACCTTAACCAGACTTCAATATACCCCTTCTCAAATTCGTCGCAGTCTAAGGACGATTGGAGTTTAAGAAGCATATGCTTCAACTTAGTGAGCTTCTCGCCGTTAAGAAGATCATCAGACTTTTTTTGAGTGAGTTTTGCTATTAGCCCGAGGCAGCCGATTCTCCTACCAGCAAGCCGCGGTGAACCAGACCATCGTGATGCGTTAAGCACCATTTCTTTGGCTTCGGTGTAGCGTTTAGCTGATATGTGCGCAAGGCATTCTTCGGTCGTTTGGTCTAACGACTCCACTACTAATCCCCTCTAAGCATCGACTAAGCCAGCTCTAGTTATCTTATAATACACTTCTCTAGGTCTTAGAGGTGGCTGGATGGCTTCGGCTGAAAATAACCCGCTCATCTTCTTGGAGAGCTTTACCCTAAAGTGTGCGCCTTGCGCCATAATATTACCTCCAGCCTCGACTGTCTCCTCTTTTACCCCTAACCTCTCTCTTACTGGGTTGGTTAGGAGGATGGTTATGCCTTCTTTTAAAGCTGTGAGGCAGAGTGAGTGCAGATGGTTACCGAGTAGAGCTCTAGTAGCCATACTGTCGTCGCTTAGAAAGAGGTCAGTAACCCCATCGATTACTATCAGCATAGGTTTTTTACTCATCTTCTTGATTTGGTTCAGCACCGCTATCTGCTCCTCTACTACACGAGGTTCATATAAATATACTTGAGAGAGGACCTTTTCAGCATCTAAAGAGCGTTCTTCAGCGATCTCCTTTAACCGCTCTGGTCTGAAGGACCCGGTTGGGTCTACGTATAACACAACGCATCCTAATCCACCTTGCTCTCTTGGTGCTGAGGTCAGTGTTGTGATCTGAAGGCATAGTTGTGTCTTCCCCACACCACTAGCGCCAAAGAAGTCGTAGACCGCACCTATCTGTAGCCCTCCTAAGAGCATTCTATCTAAGCCTCTAACTCCAGTAGGGATGCTAAATAGTCCCTCCTTCAAGCTGTTTACGTATTCCCTACATTACTCAAGCAGATAAGTCTTTTAGTTGACCTCTATGCTACCAGAAGGGTGTTGACTGATAGTGTCGCGTATATCCTTCAACCTACTTTAGAAGAAGCGTATACTCTGCTAAAGGAGGGTCTATCGAAAAAACGTTTCATCATAGCTGCTGGGTTATGTAGAGTAGAGTACAGTGGTAGAGCAGCCTCTAAACTAGAGTGGGGCGAGAGGGTGCTGCTGATAAAGCAAGATAATTCGCTTCTACTACACAGAGCAAAGGGGTTTGAGGCTGTAAACTGGCAGCCCCCGGGCAGCATATTTACAGTAAAGCTGGAAGGTGATTGTCTGACTATCAGATCATATAGACGAGAACACCAGGAGACACTCAACATAGTATTCAAAGCGTTTACACTCCTAGCACATCTGCATCTTGCAGACGAAGCAGAGTTCGAAATGCATCTTAACGAGGAGGAGATGTATGAAGCCATCGCCTCAAACCCCGACCTCCTAGAACCCGGCTTCAGAATACTATCTCACCAGAGGCGGTTAAACGCAGGTGTGGCCGACTTTACAGGCTACGATAGCCAAGGAAGATATACAGTAATCGAGGTTAAGCGAAAGGCTGTTGACACAAGGGCTGTGAAACAAGCCTACAAATACCTCTTAGAGTTCAAAGAGAAAGGCGCGGCAGTGAGGGGGATAATCGCGGCACCATCCATAAGCGTCGAGGCAATGAAGCTCGCAGCCGCACTTGGCTTAGAGTTTAAGAAGATAGATCTAAGTAAATGTAGAGTAGCTTACCGGAAGAGCAGAAAGGGTTCTCTACTAGAGCAAAGCGGAGTGTAGATGTGCTGAATACGCCAACTCAAAACTCTTAAATAGTCAACCCGCATCCCCGAGCAGATGACGAAGGGCTATGGAATACATATATGCTGCTCTGCTCCTTCATAGGCTTCAGCAGCCTATAACTGAAGAGAATGTAAAGAAGGTAATAGCCGCGGCTGGCGTAACACCAAATGAAGTGAAGGTAAAGGCTCTAGTCGCAGCTCTATCGGAGATCAACATAGACGAAGCTATAAAGAACGCCACCCTAACACCGATAGCAGCACCATCAGCAGCACCAGCAGCACCAACGCAAGCACCAGCAGCTGCACCAGCCAAAGAAGAGAAGAAGGAAGAGGAAGAAAAGAAGGGCGAAGAAGAAGCACTCGCCGGACTAGCAGCACTATTCGGCTGAACCCCTCTTCTACTAAGAGTAACCTCTCTTACGCAGCTCCTCCGTCAACACCGAAGCTTTCAGATAAGCCTCGGCGACCAGCCTTGCCGTTACCGCTTCGTCAGCAGGATAGCCGGCTGAAACCGCTACCGCGAGACTCTGTTGGACAGCTCTGGCGATCAGCAGCGGTAGGCTCTCTTTAGATGGGTACCCTACCTCAACCGCAAGTGCTAAAGCTTGGGCGTGTAACCCTCCGATCTGTTTGGCGTATTCTTCTAAATTAATCTTTAGATCCTCCTCCATCAAAACGATGCCGTCCACGTACGCGGCGTAGAGGGATATGCCCGCTCTTATCGGCTTTATACCAAGTTTAGCCAGTAGGCTCGCAAGCTTAGGTGAGATGACTTCACCCTTCTGTCTAACTACAGTATCTTTAGCGACCCAGATGCTGCCAGCATCTATCCTAGTTGGCACACCACACTCCTTAAACTCGCTAAGCACAGGCCCCGGAGGCAAGCCCGTGTTACCAGCAGGCACTACTATTGGGTCTGTGGCGATATCACCAGCACGCGCAGGCAGAAACACCTTATTCTTCTCCAATATCAGATTAAGCTTAAACGGGTCTAACTTAGTGAAGATTAGAAGGTTCTGCCCTTGTAGGAGCTTCAAAAAGGGTTCAGAGTTCTTAAGCTTCTGTAGCGCCTTTTTGGCTAAAGTGTTTTTTGCAACAAGGAGCCGAGCTTGACCAGCAAGTTTCTTTCTAAGGCTCATTAGCTGGGAAGCTCTGACCTTGTTTAACTTAGCTAAGGCTATCACATTGTAGCGTGAAACCAGCTCCTCTAGCTGGGCAAGCATCTTTACCTTCTTCTCTGGGTATTCAAGCCTAACTTTAGACAACACATTATCACCTCACATTAAAAATGCTCGGCGGGCTCATCGTGAGCTTCATAACCACCTTCCCTATGTTCTTTAAGCCCATCGGCAGCTTTTTAGCTACAGCATCTATCACCGCTAGCGCGTTATCTACGATCCTCTCATCAGCCATCTTCTCATCACCCACTTTGCAGGCTGCGGCAAGCTGATTTCTGCACCTGACTCTTACAGCGCTGCGGTATCTTGCCAGTATCTGCTCCACTGGCGCGTTAGGTGGTATAGGTGTGGGCATCTTCCCTCGCGGCCCAAAGAATTGACCAAGGATCTTACCCACCTTAGGCATAAGTGATGCTTCAGCCAAGAAGAAGTCGTAGCTCCGTGCGATCTTTCTAATCATCCTCTTCTGGTTAGCAAGCCTATCGAGCTCATCACCATCTATAACCAGATCAGCACCAGCGTTACGCGCTCTTAAAGCAAGGTCTCCCGAAGCAATAACACAGACCTTGGGTCTCTTCTCAAAGGGGTGAGGTAAGAAGACGATTTCGTTAAGGTTCAACGGCTGCTTCACATCCAAATCCCTAAATGTTATGATCATCTCAAAAGATTGGCTAAAGTTCCTCTTAACTGCCTTCTGCCTCGCCTCTTGAACGAGCTGCTTTAAGCTCTCGGCGTTTACCAACCCAGACACCTTAGTTAAGCACTGTGGCTAAAGAGGGGTTTATAAAAGCTTGTTATGCTTTAGAGAGTATATCATCCCACACGCCGCTATCCACTTCCCTCAGCACAACCCTAGGATCCTTTCCCTCAACCTTGATACCCATGCTGACACAGGAACCCAAAACCTCTTTTACCGCAGACTTGAGGGTAGAAGCGTACGAGCTTCCCATCTTTACCTTCGCTATCGAAACAATCTGCTCCCTCATCAAATTACCCACAAAGTCCGTCTTAGGATTACCTGAACCCTTCTCTATACCCGCCTCCTTAACCAGCAGCGCCGATGTAGTTGGTGTACCAACCTCAACCTCAAAACTCTTGGTCTCTGTATCGACCGTTATCTTAACTGGAACTCTCATACCCTTGTACATAGCTGTGGCTTCGTTGATCTTCTTAACTACGGCCATCACGTTAACACCAAGCGGACCTAGTGCTGGACCTAGTGGAGGGCCTGCATTAGCCTCTCCACCGACTATCAACGCCATTACCGTCTTAGTTTCACCCATCTTCTAACCACCCCCTTCCGTCTTCTTTACTATCTTCAAATAGTTAGCGTCAACAGTTACTGGTAGCTGATAGGGTGTATCTAATAGGACTATCGTAGCCTCGCCTCTAGCCACCTCAAGCCTATCTATTCTGGCTCTCATACCTTTAAAGGGGCCTGCAACAATTTCAACAATATCGTTGACACTCAACTCAGCTATAACAGGCTTTGATACAAGGAACCTCTCGATGTCGCTGAAGAGCATCATCCCCTGAACCGTGCTCTTAACGTGCTTGAACCCCATAACCGTCTCTGTGACAACCTGCGCATTGGTCGCTTCGAACAAAACATACCCCTTCATCCCCTCTAGAACGAGGATCGAGTAGATGGGTTTCTGTCTACGGAGGAGTATGGTGTAGGCGTGGTTAGCTACGTTCTTCTCCTGCCCACCTGTTGTCTTCACAGCGAAGAACCTTGAGCCTATCTTTGGCTCGCTCTTAGATTCGCTCAACCTCTCTCCTCCACCTTATGCCAGCTTTATAAGGGCGCCGACAAACTGTATTAAGAAGCCTATACTCCCAACTACAAAAAGCCCTAAAAAGACCAGTTTAAGGTAGAGTAGAAACTCCTCTCTACCCGACTTCCTAGCGAGCTTTAACGTATGCCAGCTCGATGATAGGAACTCCTTTATACCCAACCTTCTCTTCGCCTATAGACAACACCAGCTGACATAGCCCCCTCATATATACCTTTAGATGACCACCGATACAACGTCAAGTTATTGTTGTTGACAAACTATTGTAGTCGATCATAGTGTATCATTGCCGCGGTTATAGGGATTTTTAAGAATAACATTAAACTAGAGTTATCCTCAGTTAAAAATTAAGCCTTATATACGCTAACCCGTAATATTTCACTTGGTAGTAAGTATGAGTGATAAAGGAGGCTTTCTATGAGCTTCACAGCTTCTAGGGAGGATTTCAAGCTATACTTAACTTGTCCAAGGAAGCTTGCATTTAAAACGTTAGGTGTTAAGGTTAGGGAGGGGAAGTCCACCTTTAGACTTTCTCTTTCCCATACTATAGGTGTGTCTGGTGAAAGGCTTACCGAGCAGGTTTTAGAGATTATAGCGAGTTTGCAGACCGATCGTTCTACAGGTGAGTATGTAGAGGTCTATGAAAAGAGGGGTGAGGATGAAAAAAGGCTATAAAGATGATTGTAGAAGCGTTAAGCACAGCGAAAAAAGTTCATATTGAAGATGAAACTTTGAGAAGGAGCGTTGAACCCATTATTGAATCCACAATTGGAGAAACGTTTAGTAAGATAAGAGGGTGCTCCCTTTTTAATCTAGAGTCCTATAAGGAAGAAATGAAGAAGGGTTTCCTAGATATTCTGAAGAGTATGTTAGATAAAGTTCCGAAGGTGCTGGCTGTCTATAAACCCGTATTGAGGAACCGAGATACCTGTTCTCTAGGTTTTCCAGACTATCAGGTTGAGACGGAGAAAGGCCATATGCTGCTGGAGGTCAAGAACGTAGCGGACTTAAGCAGAGCGATACAAGACGCGAAGGATGAC
>CAYQXI010000004.1:0-22882 GCA_964421575.1 uncultured Nitrosopumilales archaeon | reverse complement strand
GGTTAAAGTTGGTAAGCAAGCTGCCCTTATAGTGGTTGACGTACAGAACGACTTCTGCCCAGGAGGCGCTCTACCGGTACCTGAGGGCGATAAGGTTGTGCCTGTTCTTAACAGGTACATTGACTTTTTTAGAGCTGCTGGCGCCCCAATCTTCTTTACACGTGATTGGCACCCTAAAGACCATATCTCCTTTAAGGAGTATGGAGGTATTTGGCCTCCTCACTGCATTCAAAACACTTGGGGCGCTGAGTTTCACCCAGCGCTTAAAGTCGGGAAGGGAGATTTCATCATTTCGAAAGGTTTCGAAAGGTCAAAAGAAGCGTATTCTGGCTTCGAGGGAACTGATCTTGATGATCGATTAAAGCGTCTCAATATTAAGGAACTCTTCATCGGAGGTCTCGCTACAGACTACTGCGTCAAGCACACAGTTCTAGGTGGACTAAAAAAAGGGTATAGTGTGTATCTACTTGGGGATGCAGTACGTGGGGTAGATGTAAATGAGGGTGATAGCCTTCGCGCGATTGAGGAGATGGTGAAAGCCGGTGCCGTGAAGATTTCTTTTAAAGACTTAGAGTGAAAATCGGTTTTCGCTCATCTGCTCAAGAATGTTATGGTAGGCTCGTAAGATGTTAAAGCCTTTTTGTGTCAACTCGTATCTACTTCTACTACCGCATTCGATTTCAGATATGAAGCCTTTTTCAACGAGAAACTTTAGGTGTGTCTGAAGTATTGCCCAAGATATATTAGCCTTATACATTATCTGTGTCGGTTTATTTACTCCAGCTTTTATAGCGCTTAAAATGTCCATAGTGATTTCGAATTGCGATCTTCGGACAGGATTAGAGCTTTTCTTAATTGCTACTTGTTGAAGTCTTTCCATCCTCAAACACCGCTTGTTAGAAACATACTGTGGGAGAACTATATATTGTTTATTTTGTTCAAATCTAAATCACAAATATATATGACGTAGCTGTTTTTCCTTTTTTTCTCTAAATTCCATAGTCACCGCGCATAACATTTAAAAATTATCCAAACTTCTAAGATGATGGCTATGGTCGCATCATTAGAAAACAGACAAATAATGATAGAGGTAATGGAAGAGACACAGCGCACTCTTTCTCAACTTAGTGAGCTTCAAGATTTACAGCGCAACTACATAACAAGACTTATTGAAAATCTAAAAATTCTATTAGCATACATCAATGAAACCATCCCATTAGATGCAATTAAACTAGGATGCCCCTTCCATAATATTAAAGAGGCATGCCTGGTTCGCGAAGCCCAGCTCATAATTAAAACAAATGATGGTAAAATGTTAGTGCAACCTCTCTCAGAACTTGAAGCAGAGAAGATAATTATGATAATAGAGGAAAGTCTACCTACGATAAATCGTCTTATAGCCGCAAAGAAACAAATTCTCGAAGAAAGGGTAGATCTACTAGAGCACTTTCTACTCATGATGAACCCAGTAGAAAACTTCTATCTAAGTAAAGATTCGTTTTAGTGGTAATAGGTGAGCATGGATGGATCAAGCTTATCAATGCAAAATATGCCTAAGAGACTTCCGGGGGAAAAATGCCTTGATAGAGCATCTTAGAACTGAGCATGAAGTTTTAGAGATTGTGTCATATGCCGCTACGACGATGATAATTGAGCAGGAGCGTGATAGAATTGCTAGGGAGTATTATAGGCATCTAGAGCATATCAAGAAAGAGTTAAGAGGAGAAAGCTAGAACACAGCTTTATATTTCAAATTCATATATTTCAAATTCATAAACCTTAATTGCTGTCAAAATATGAAAATTCTTCGAGAGGCTTGAGGGGCTTCTACCAGAGGGGTTTAATGATCTTATCCGTAGCGTTACTTGTCAGCCTCCTCTTCTTAACTCTCTTGAGCGATAAAGTAACAGCCCAGACCGAACCCTCTGACACAGAAAACCAGTATATGCTCGACCTTAAACTTCCAATGCCCTATGTGCCCGCTGACAGCAAAACCTACCCGCTTGTTGTGCAAATAGTAAATAAAGATGGGCAGCCTAGGTTCCTTACAAAAGACATCGTAATCACGCTCTCCTCATCCAATCCAACTATAGGATACACAGAATCCACACTCCTACTTAAGGCAGGACAGTCATCAACATTAACGACCTTTACATCAACCTTTAATATTGGCTACACCAACATCACAGCTTCAGCAAGCGGACTAGCAAGCAGCACTATTACAGTAAGAACAGTAGGAGTAAGCGGCGCACCTACTAAACTCGCAGCATATATTTTACCAAATAAAGTCTTGGCTAAAAACGGTACAGAAGCAATGGTTGTTGTTGAACTCCAAGATGGAAACGGCTTACCTGCCCGTGCTACAGAAGATCTCATAATATCCCTATCTTCAAGTGTGACTAGCGTAGGGGTGGTAGACCCAAAGATCATAGTACGCCGAAACAGTACCTTTGCTATAGCGTGCTTTTACCCTACCGACCAACCGGGCAGCACTAAAATAACCGTCTCTGCTTCTGGGCTTCAGTCCACCACACTTGAAGTCGAAACGTTGTCATACAATCCAAATAAACTGATTCTCTGCCTACTCCCAAATATATTACCAAAACAGAGCAAAGGTATGGTTATAGTCCAAATTCAAGATTCTAGAGGGCGTCCCATAACAGCTACTTCAGATATCAAAGTCATCTTAACCTCAAGTAATACGTCTATTGCTGCGCTCGAAACAAACTTCCTAACTATACAAAAGGGGATGAATTACGGCAAGGCATATCTAACTACAGGTAACCTTTCAGCCTCAGCCATTATTTATGCAGCAGCCCAAGGATACGTGAGCGCAGAAGCAACTATCCAAGTGATGGAAACAGAGATCGCTAAAAGTGGTACTCTCCAGATCTTCTCTGTGCCCACGCTTCTAGCAGACGGGCGACAGCATACAATTGTATCTGCAATTATGATGAATAGTAACTTAACCAGCCTTGTGCGACCACCCTATCCACTTAAAATCTACTTCTCATCCAGCAATACACGTGTTGGCGAAGTAAGTGAGGAAGTTCGGACTTCCAAAGAATACGCCTACGCAGAGTTCACGAGTTTAACAGCCGGATGCACAACCATCTCGGCCTTAGCAGACAATTTTAACGCAGCACAAACGACTATTACAGTCGTTGAAGAACCAAGATTTAAACTAGATTTATGTATACGTCCGTCTCTTGTACCCATAGATTCGCCTTGCAAGCCATTTATCGTAGTAGAGGTGCAGAATGAATACGGTGAACCACTGCCTGCTCCAGCCGATATAGAAGCACATCTCTTTTCATCTAATACAAGGGTTGGCACAGCAGAAGCGTCTGTTTTCATCAATCAATCTCAGTACTACACCGTGGCTTTTTTCCACATTGCCTCAGATCTGGGGAACACTACGATCACAGCTACAGCATCTAATTTTGCTTCAGCAACGGCTGAGATAGCGACATTCAAGGTCGGCGCCTCAAAAATCTACTTGAGTATAGAACCATCAGTAGTAATAGCTGATAACTCCATTTCGCAAAACATATTTGTAATGCTGCAGGATATGTATGGTTACCCAACTAATGCCCAACGTGACACCCACATATTCCTCACATCCTCCAACATAGAGATAGGCTCGCTCCCGTCTTCTCTAATCATCCCTAAAGATGAGACATTTACTCTTACCTACTTTAAGAAGAGTGATAAAGAGGGAGTTACGCAGATCACAGCACATTCAGAGGGGTTGCAATCGTCTGTTAAGACCCTATCTTCTGTGCTGCTTGAACCAAATGTAAAAATTAGCGCTTCATCCACTAAAGCCTACACCTACGATCACGTGAATATCTACATCAACGTGCAATTTGAGGGGCAACCTATTGGTGGCGCAGAAGTCACGTGGTTCACAACAGCGACCCTCCTAGATGCGTCACGATTTAGTAATGTAGAGGGTGTAGCTAAAGCGACATTTGCCACACCGAAGGAAGGTGAGTATAGTGTAAAAGCACAAATTTCTAAAGCTGGTTTCAAGGCGGCTGAAGCCGAGCTTCAACTTTCGATTAAACCTCGTTCATTAAGTGTTGAGGTTAAAGCACCTCCAGAGGTGCGAACATTTGAAGAAGCAGATGTCCTAATCAAAGTTACTGAAGAGGGTAGACCAATAAAAGGCGCTTCGGTGACCCTCAAGCCTTCACAGGGAAATATTATTGTGAGAAGCGACCAAAGTGACTCAGACGGGGAGGTTAAATCGGTCTTCCAAGCTAACGAATCCTCAAAGGTAACAATCTACTACAGTGTTAAGAAGACTGGATATGTCACATATAATGGAAGTTTTATCATAAACGTTAAGCCCCGACCGCTCTCTATAACGCTAAGCACGAATGCATCAGCATTTGACGCTGATGATATTCTAGAAGTTAGAGCCTTAGTGAGCAGTGAGAATAAGACTGTTGAGAACGCTAACCTAAGCTGGAATATAGTAGGCGGGGTTGTGCTCAAAAAGACCGATGTAACGGACAAGAACGGAATAGGACGGCTAATCCTCAAAAGTGACGGAGAGGCTACTACAGTATACATAAATGTAGTCGCATCAAAGAAGGGCTATAGTTCGGCGTTAGCCTCCACAAGCATAGAGGTCCTCCCCCTACCTCTCTATCAATCTATCACCACCTTATCCTTTTGGCAAAAGAATCCGCTTCTACTTACCTCTTTAGTCGCTGCGTCAATTATTATTGGCATCTTCTTATTCAAGTTCTTGAAGAAGCGTTCGGCCACAAAACCCGAAGATTTAGAACTTGCTACTGAGATATAGTTCATCATCTATCGCAGAGTCGGTAAAAGTTATATGCGACACCATGGTGTCTATAGTGTCGAAATGGGTAACAGTGAAATAAACAGTAAGTTAAGCTCGCTTACGACATGTGGCGCTACATTTCTCTTGTTTAGTCTTTGGTATTTTATTATGCTGCTGATGCCCACCATCTTATCTATGTTCGCTAGTGTTACAGAAGTTGGTAAACCAAGGGACTGGTCTCAAGAAATACTTAAGATGCAGGGGCAGGTTAGCGTCTTTGCTTTAAACAAGGAGCTCACACCTATATTTGTCAGCGGATTATGTGATCTAACTCCCCTATTATACAACCTACAGCGTGCTCCTAACTTTACTCCTCACTTACAGGGTTAAGAAGGGGTGGCTAACGTGAAACTCTCAACGATAAGAAATATCTGGGCTCTATTCGGCGTCGTATGGTTTGTGGTATTCTTTCTGCTGACCTTTGTTAAGGAATTTACGGAGCCGGTAGCCATGGTGGCAGCGATCAGCCTATATGCAGGAATCATTCTTGCGGCCTTTACAGTAATTTATTTAGTGTACAATGGTATAGGGAGGTTACTTAGAAAAAGCAGCAAAAGACCGAGCTAGTTTGTTATAACAACCGCCGGTAATTAAGAGACCACTTTCCCTAAAATGGTTAAGGAAAGGGGGCTGATAAGAGACTCCAACTGCCGCTAGGTTTGCATTTATTATGTGTAGAATCTGAAAACCTGCACCGTGATAAAAAGATGGGACACTGCTGTAAATAACTTCAGCAACCCGCAGCACAGTTTAGAGTCTATGAATCGAAAACCATTCGTGGAGAAAATCCGTCCCTATATCAAGCTCTATCCAAATGATTTGAGGCTTAAACACTCGCCTCTAGAAGCATAACTGTTTGTGAAAACTGGAAAGTGCAGAAGGTAAGCAAAAATCCGGGTACAGCGTAAGTATGCCTTTCCGTAAAAGCTGATGTGTACGTTAATCCCTTTACGAGGCTGCTTGCAACATAAAGAAGAGTATCGTGGATAAAAAATGCATATTATTCGGAGGTTATGATGGACCATACTATCTTCTATTTGTGTGAGGAGATTCCTCTTACTTTTTTTATTTGTAAAATGAGAAATGGGTCTGGTTCTTTCTGCAAGGAGTATACACCATACACTAAGACAAGATGTATATATTATCAACAATCCAAAAACGTCGAAGTTTTAGACGTCAACTGGATGCTTTGGTAGTTTAATTTGTGACACCTTATAGCTTGTTAAACCTATCTGAATCTTCCTGACGCTTGTATGTTGAGCAAGCCGCTAAACTACCCTAACTGATTGATGTTTTTCTATAACGGTAGTTGTTTATATTATGTTTAGTTTGAGGATCTTGCTCCTTTACTAGTATTGGTAGGTAGTGATACCTATCTGTACATTAGCGGATTGGTTGATCATTAAGGTATGATTATAAAAGTCTATCACTGGCGTTGGGACGGCTGTTAGGTGGTTTAAGTGATATCTTTTTAGTCTTGGGGAGCATGCTGTCTGTGCGTTAAAGATAGTGGGCTATGGCATCGATACTTTTTAATAGAGTTTAGAAGATATTGGAGCTGGAGGGAAGAATCCTGTCTTCCTCAAGTATAGGTAATTTGGTTGAGGCTGGGGAGACGCTTTTAACGATTGAAGATCTCGATCTTAATGGTAAGACAGTGATTGTCAGAGTCGATATCAACACACCAGTCGATCCTAAAACATACCAGCTACTCGAGCTCAATAGAATAACGGAAGCAGCGGTTACCATAAAGGATCTCTCTAACTCTAAAGTGGTAGTTGTTTCACATCAAGGTAGGGTCGGAAGGTACGATTATATACCGTTGGAACAACATGCTCAAGCCTTGTCTAAAGTCCTTGGGAAAGAAGTAAAATTTGTTGACGACGTCTTTGGTCCAGCTGCCCGGGAAGCCATATCTTCCCTTCAGAACGGCCAAGTTCTGCTGCTTGATAATTTGAGGTTTACCGCTGAAGAGAATATAGAATATACACCTGAGGCTGCCGCTAATACCTATCTGGTTAAAAAACTCGCTCCTCTTTTAGACGCGTGTGTCTTGGATGCTTTCCCCACCGCACACCGTTCCTCACCCTCAATAGTTGGTTTCGCCGAGGTCCTACCGACGTGCGGCGGTCGCCTCATCGTCAAAGAACTAAAGACACTTAACAGAATTCTTACAGTCGCAAAGGCGCCTTATGTTGCAGTTTTAGGCGGCGCTAAGATCTCAGACCGGATCGAAGCGATTGAGACACTTATTACAAACAAAAGGGCGGACAAGGTCCTTCTAAGCGGGTTATTAGCAAATGTCTTCTTACGTGCAAAAGGGAAACTAACTACACGTCTAGGATTAGATAAAGAGGAGCAGTATGTGAAGAAGGCACAGCTACTGTTAGACGAGTATCCAGATGTCTTTGAATTCCCAACAGATGTAGCGGTCGAAAGAAATGGGGAGAGGGTGGAGATTAAGGTGGAGGATCTTAAGGAGGATGACCGAGTTTACGATATAGGGCATAAAACTGTAGAGAATTACTCTAAGATCATACGGGGCGCCGGAACCGTGTTTATGAGCGGGCCGCCGGGATTCTTTGAGCGTGAAGAGTTCGGCTACGGCACTGAAATGCTTCTTAGAGCTATGGCATCATCCTTTGCTACAACTATTGTTAGCGGTGGTCATCTCACCGCCGCTTTACAGAAGTATGGAATTAAGGAGTGGATCGATCACGTTAGTACAGCGGGTGGCGCTTTAGTGCTTTACTTGGCTGGCAAAAGGCTCCCGCTGATAGAAGCCCTGCATAGAGCAGCAAAGCGTTGGCGCTCCGGCAGATCAAGGTGATCCTTTATGAAGATTAGGGTTGCGGTTAATGGTTATGGTGTCATAGGTCGTAGAGTGGCTGATGCGGTAGCGAAACAGGATGATATGGAGATCGCAGGTGTATGTAAAGTAAGTCCAGATTACAAAGCGCTCTTTGCCTTAAAGAAGGGCTACAAACTCTTTGCCTATGATGATAAGGGTGTAGAGAAGTTCAGAAAGATGGGGTTAGACGTTTCTGGTACTGTAGTAGATATGGTGAAAGAGGCTGACATAGTGGTCGATGCAACTCCCGGCGACGTCGGTCCTCAAAATAAAGAGATGTACGCTAAAGCATCCAAGAAGGCGATCTTCCAAGGTGGTGAAGAACACGAGTTAACCGGCTTCTCTTTCGTCGCGCAATGCAACTACGATCAAGCATTAGGCAAACAGTTTGTGAGAGTCGTTTCATGTAATACAACCGCCTTATGTAGGGTTTTGCATGCTTTGGATCTAGCGTTCGGTGTTGAGAAGGCTAGGGTTGTGATAGTTAGGAGAGCTGCTGACCCTGACGAAATCGGTCGAGGGCCTATCGATGCTGTTGTGCTAGACCCCGTCACTCTTCCCTCCCATCATGGTCCTGATGTGAAGACAGTTTTACCGCACATAGACATAACTACGATGGCTCTAAAGGTCCCTACTACGCATATGCATCTACACAGCTTGATCGTTCAGCTAAAGGATAAGGCTGTTACCGCAGAAAAAGTCAAGGAGGTACTTCGACGAACACCGAGAATACTTTTAGTTAGTAGCAAGCTCGGAGTGAAGTCTACAGCCCACGCATACGATATAGGGCGTGAGATGGGGCGAGAAAGAAGCGACATATTTGAAAATATAATCTGGGAAGATTCGCTTTCGCTAGAAGATTCAGAACTTTATTTCTTCATGGGTGTGCATCAAGAAGCCATCGTGATACCAGAGAACATAGACGCAATAAGAGCAATGTTCGAGCTCACATCTAGCGAAAAATCGATCCAAAAGACAAACACTACCTTAGGCATAAAATCAACAATACCATAAATTTCACTTACGGCATCAAGGCTATTTCATATTATTCTAAGCTATTTATGGAAACTATTAAATACCATAATTAGTGGGATAACTGTTGAGTATCTTTGCTTAATCTCTTAGAGGATCTTAAAAAGGTTGAGGAGACAAAGAGTCTTTGCCCAGTGTGTTTAGCCCCCATCCCAGCCAAACTTGTTAGTGACGGATCATCAATTTACGTTGATAAAGTATGTGCTGTACACGGGCGTTTTTTAGCCCTTATCTCAAGCGACGCCGAACGCTACCTTGCTTCCTCAAAACTCGTTCATAAGCCTATTCCATTCGCCAAACCAGCCACCGAAGCTAAGAGGGGTTGTCCGCTAGACTGCGGCTTATGCCCAGAGCATAAGCAACATACATGCCTAGCTATACTTGAAATCACGGGGAACTGCAACCTCTGTTGTCCGATTTGCTTAGCTTCGTCAAAGGCTGAGGGAGGTTTTATGCTTACGATGGATGAGTTCAAAGACGCATTAATCTCACTTTTGGCTCACGAAGGAAAAGCTACGCCTCTTCAACTATCTGGTGGAGAGCCCACCACACATCCAAAGCTCATAGATTTCATCGCTGAAGCGAGAAGGTTGAGCTTCAAGTATGTAGAAATTAACACGAACGGCATCGCCTTGGCGAAAAAGGGGGAATTAGCTCAGACGTATGCAGAAGCAGGGCTGAATGGAATATATCTTCAGTTCGATGGTGTAAGCGATGATGTGTATAGACATCTAAGAGGGGCTGATCTTTTAAGGATCAAAGAGGAAGCGATATACAACGCTAAGAAAGCTGGGTTAAATGTAGTCCTAGCTGTGACTGCGGTAAAGGGAGTAAACGATCACCAACTATGGGAGATCGTGCGTTTCGGTTTAAAGCGGGGAGTAAATGGTGTCAACTTTCAACCCTTCGCTATGCAAGGGCGATATCCAAGCAATCAATCAAATCCATTAGAGCGGATAACTAACTATGATGTAGCTCGCTTAATTGAGGAGCAGAGTAACGGTGTGATTAAAACCGATGATTTCTTGCCTATTCCTTGTGCTGATCCTAGATGCCAGATTATGTCTTATTTAGCAGTCGGTAAGAAGAGTGTTATCCCGCTAACTAGGCTTATAGATAAACAGGATATGCAAGAATATTATAGATCGTTTACTAATGCCGATCAGATGGAAGCTGCGATAAAAGAGTTGAGGAAAACACTTAATGATCTTTGTGGCTGCAACCCTACTCAGAATGTATGCAGCTTTCCGATGTCTGAGCCAAATGCTCGCTTTTTTGCTGTAAGCTCACACGCGATGATGGATGTTTGGAACGCGGATGTGCACAGGCTCGAACGATGCTGCATACATGAGTTAACACCGAGTGGGAAGCTCATACCCTTCTGTCTCTATAACTACACATCGACCGAAGGTGTAACATTATACAGAAACAGAGTTTAATGCTAAACAGTCATATTACTTTTTATAGGCGATAAGTGTTAGGCTACCCAGTTTTCCCTCTAACGAAAGAGCCGTTCTAAGACCCTTTACATCTCCTTTAAAGTATTCTACGAATCTTTTCACGTCCTCAGGACCGTACTTAAAGACTTTTCGAGAGAGAACTTTAATATCGATAAAGCCTGCACTTTCGATATAGGCTATATACTTTGATTCCTCAAGTGCTCCTGATACGCAAGCAGCCCAAAACTTGGTGTTTTCGCGTATTTCCTCATCCAGCTCACCTATTGTTATGATATCAGAAAGACAGAGTCTTCCTCCTTTCCTAACCACTCTGCTGATTTCTCTAAAGACATCGAGCTTTCTAGGAATTAGGTTCACGACGCAGTTACTTATTACTACATCGAATACCTCATCTCTGTAAGGCATCCTTTCAGCATCAGCAAGAACAAACTCTACATTATTTTGAGTTGACTTTAGCTTCGCAATCTTCGCTCTACCTAATAAGCTGGAGGATACATCCAGACCTACTACAAACCCTTCCCGCCCTACCTTTCTAGCCGATAAGAAAACATCTAGTCCTGCACCACATCCAACATCAAGAACCCACTCCCCAGGCTTCAAATCTGCCAGCGCAGAGATGTTACAACAACCAAGTGAGATAAGAGCCTCTTTTGGGACAGCCAAGATCTCTCTTGGTTTATAACCTAGCGAAATAAGATCAGCAATCCTAACTTCAGAGGCACAGCTAGCACAACACGTTTGCACTGTCCCTTCTGAGGCTATTTTATCGTAAAAAGACCGTACTTCCTGTTTTAATATGGTCTCCTCCTTCGGCATACCTTAGAAACTCCCGTTACCGCCTCTATTATAACGTTTACCTACAATGCCTATTTTCCTTTCCAAACTGGCTTCCTTTTTTCTAGAAATGCTTTTGCTCCTTCTTTCTGATCTTCTGTGCTGAATAACTGCGCGAAGACCTGAGCTTCGTATTTAAAGCCCTCAGATAGACTCGTCTCCAAAGCTGCATTTATCGCTTCTTTGGCGGCTGCGATGGCAACTGGGCTTTTACTTTTGATTTTTTCGATAAATTCGTTGACCACACTCATAAGTTGGTCTGCTGGGACAACTTTATTTATCAACCCCATTTCAGCAATTTCTTTAGCCGAAAGCCGATCCCCAGTAAAAATCAGCTCTTTGGCTTTTTTCTCTCCTATAAACCTTGGTAGTCTCTGTGTGCCGCCTCCGCCTGGGATAAGACCAATATTTATCTCGGGTTGACCAAAAACGGCGTCCTCAGAAGCGAATATTACATCACAAGACTGGGCTAATTCAAATCCTGCGCCTAAGCAATACCCGCTAACTGCAGCTATAACCGGTTTGGGCATATCCCTAATGATCTTACCCAATACCAAGGCGGTCCCAACCTCCTTATACAGTTCCAGAACATCAAGAGGCTTCATCTCCGCAAAAGCTTGGACGTCGCCTCCGGCACAGAAAGCTTTTCCTGAACCCGTGATGACTACCCCTATTATACTTTTATCTCTACTTGCATCTTCTAAAGCCGTCTTTAGCTCTTTACGCATTTCGTAATCAAGAGCATTCAACCGCTGAGGATTGTTTAAAGTGATCCAAGCCACACCATCTTTTTTCTCATAGATAATACGTTTGAACTCTGAACCCATATTAACCCCCGTAACGTTTTCAAATAAACCGCTAATTTAATTTTTCTACTTTACTAGCTAGAGAGTTTCCACTGACTCACTTTAAGAGTTTCCCCACCTCAATCTCAGTTTCAAACAAGCGGTCAAGATAAAACGATGATACTCATCCTTTTTCCATTATCTGATTAAAAGTTCAGTTCGCCAAGCGAAAACTTAAAATCAGAAGTATGCGGAGTTCAGCTGCGAGGTAACTCATATGAAGAAGGAGGTTCCTATCATAGAAGGGCTTTTTAAATGGCCCTCTGAAAAACCACAACTCATCGGCAGTAGATGCCCCAAGTGTGGAAGCATACAATTCCCTAAATCTACAGTATGTAATAATCCAGAGTGCGACCACTCAGTAGCCGTGGAAGAATACGGTTTAAGCACTGAAGGAACATTATACACTTATACTGTTCACGCATATAGCTTACGTGAACCTTTCCAGTATCATAAAGGACCCTATATCGTTGGCGCTGTGGAGCTGCCTGAAGGCTTGATAGTGGTTGGCAGAATAGATGTTCAAGACGAAAAAGCTTTGCGCATAGGGATGAAGTTAAGACTTAAAATCGGCAAGCTATACGAAGACGACGAAAACATATATTTGACCTACTTCTTCGAGCCGGTGGTCGAAAATGACTGAGAGCGCGATAGTTAGTGCTGCAATAAATGAATGGCTCCCTGCTGGAGAACCTACACCTCTACTTATAGACAGACTTGCGGATGCGGCGATTAAGGCTCTACGGGAGGCGAAAATAACTCCGGGTGAGCTCGATGCAGTAATCTGTAACACCTCATCTATACCATTTGACAGCCCAGCATACATTACCAGTAGTGCGCAGCATTTTGCCCATAGACTGGCGGAGAGAATAGGTATACGTGAAGCTCAGTGTATGAATGTTTCTGCAGCATGCGCTAGCGCCGCAATCGCTTTCGCTGTTGCAGACTCGATGATAAAGACTGGTTTACTTAAAAAGGTGCTTATTGCTGGTATAGATAACTCTCCAAGAGGGTTTTACCTACCCGGTCAATCGTATTTGGATCCGGACCCATATGCTGCAGCGATAAAGGTAGTTGGTGCAACTAATCCAGCTTATTGGGCAATGTGGGCCAGAAGACGCGCTTATGAGATGGGTAAGGATATCAATGACTTAAAGGAAGTGATGGCTATAGTTAAAGAAATACATAGCCAATATGGCGCCTTAAACCCCTATGCTAGATACAAGAAGATATTCACCGTAGAAGAAGTCCTTAAGTCTGCTGTAGTGTGCGACCCCTTACACCTCTACATGATATGTGCTACAAGCAGCGGTGGAGGCGCGGTAGTAGTAACCGATATGGAGACAGCTAAGAAGATAACCGATAAACCAGTGAAAGTGGCTGCCTCTGCTGTTGGAGGCCCTATTTACGGCGAACCAATGCCAAGACTTCGTGTCTTCTCGACTTACAAGAAATTAAGGCTCTTCACCGAATGGCGGAAGCCTATAGAGAAAGCCTATAAAATTGCAGGAATCACGGCCAAAGATGTTGATATTATAGAATGCCACGACACGAGCTGCTTCCACACCATAAATTGGATCGACCAAATAATGGGATGGGAAAAAGAAGAAACCGACAAGCTGATTCGCAAGAGGCAGATCAGGCACGACGGAGAGCTCCCAGTAAACTTAAGCGGCGGAACAGCATCGTTTGGAGAAGCAGTATATAGCCAAGCGTTTATAATGCTTCATGAGTTATTCAGACAACTAAGGGGAGAAGCTCAGGAAAGGCAGGCAAAAAAGAATCTTAGGATCGGTATGTGCACAGCATACGGCGCGTATGGCGCTTACGGCTGCATCATACTTGAGAAAGGGTGGTAGTCTACTCTAGCTCTTCGAATACTTTAGCCTAGCAGAGTAAGGCCACCGTCGACATAGATTATTTGGCCTGTTATGTAATCTGAGGCTGGTGAAGCAAGGAAGATGCTTACGCCGACAATATCTCTTGGTGTAGCGATTCTGCCAAGTGGAATACTTTCTAATGCGGTCTTTAACCGAGCTGGATCTCTTAGGCTTGGGGAGAAACCTGTGTCCACCCAAGCTGGTGCTATTGCATTGACATTAACGTTGTAGGGAGCCCACTCTGCAGCCAAAGCCCGCGTAATCATATCTACCGCGCTTTTTGTAGTACAGTAGCCTAGGTTTCCTGGCCACTTTGTGACGCGAGCACCTCTGACTGAGGATATGTTAATTATTTTACCTCTTCTTTTTTCGATCATCACTTTCCCAAACTCTCGACAAGCGAGCATCGTTCCTTTGACATTGACGTCAAATATGGTGTCCCATTCTTTCGTTGGGAAATCAACCGCAGAGCTTTTCACATTATATCCTTGTGAGTTTACTAAAATATCAACGGTACCGTACTTTGACACCACTTGATCTTTAAGGTTTTTCACACTTTCTTCGCTCGTTATGTCGACTTGCAGAGGGATGACTTCACCGTTATAAGTCGCGCTTATTTCCTCAGCTACTTTTTTTAGATTCTCGAGATTTCTGCTGGCGATAACTACCTTCGCACCATATTGCACGAAGCCTTCAGCTATGTTTCTCCCTATGCCTCCGCCACCACCTATTATCACAGCGACTTTACCTTCGATGTTAAAGAGATCTTTCACATGACTACCTCCTTACTTTTTCTCCACTATGGCTACCACTCGAACCATTGAGCCATCGCCACCGACCCATTTAAGCGGGAAAGCAGCTATAACGCATCGTTTACCCGTTACTTTATCCAGCTCCCCTCCGACGTTTTCGATACCAAAGATACCATGTGTGTAAAGTATTCTGTGGCAAGGCTCCCAGTATGGGAAATCCTGGTAAACATCTCTCCCTGTCTTCTTTTTATATAACTCGATTAACCACGGTGCAAGAGGCGGATATCCACCTGCCGTCTGAACAAGTCGTGTACCAAGCGGATGGTCCATGGCTTGTTGGTCGACACCGACGCCCTTAACCTTCTTCTTTACAAACCATTCGGCAGCTTCCTTGTAGAGCCCTGGTGCGAAGCAGAAGTATCGGGCGCTGTCTCCATAGTAGTGGTGCCAACCCGAGTTTATAATTACTATATCACCCTCTTCTATTGACGGTTCAGCTTTTTCGAGATCCTCGGGGGTGATTACTTCCCACTCCTTCTTTGGGATGGAGACGACTACACCATCGCCAATATACCGCTCGAGTGGCATTTGATCGATTGAGGGGTAACCCTCTTCAACGTGGATAGGCGCATCTATATGAGTCGCCATGTGCATGCTGTGGCTGATTTTTTGCGCTAACACCCGATCTCTTGCGTGTGAACGCATTCTTAGGACTTCAGCGTTTTCTGCGGCATAAGGCCAAGTAGGGGTTGTAGCGCTGAAGGGTTGTGTAAGGTCGTAGACTTCAGCCGCTTTCCCAAAGATCTTCACAATCGGTTTTCTAAGGGCTTCCTCTGGGCTTCCCAGCACACTTTTGTCTAAGAAGCCGTGTAAGTATCTTTCAAGTATATCGTCACTCATACAATCACTCTCCAAGAGTTTATACTACCACTATATATTTCTGTTTTTCGCTTCTCAGCATCTACTGCTCTTTCTTTACTACACTTAGGATGTAGAGCGAATCGCCTGATTCAAGCTAAGTCTTCTCGTCATCGTCTGTTCCAAGTATCGTTTATCAGTTAGCATAACGTAAGTTCACTAAGCAGTAGTTGTTGACGTCTCAGCCTCCTCAGCGGGTAAGAAATTGTAATGATCCCACGCAGTATCTCTAGGAGGTGGTGTGGAGTTCGGTCATCTTTTTCTTAGGAGAGGTATCTCTCCGAGGTTGATGTCCTTCTCTGTTTTTATTTCATCCAGAGTCCACGTAATGTAACCGTCTTTTTCTACTGTGAGTTTATATGTATGATCTTTCTCCAAGTTCTGAATCCAGAAGTCTCCGAATTCGTCTGTCTCTGCATAATATGTCTTTCCGGTCGCTAAATCTGTTGCTGTAACCTTTGCCCCCTCGATTAATTCGTCGAGCTCAGGATCATAGACTTCGCCCGCGATAAATGGTTTCGGAAGGTTAAGGTAGTACACTCTGGGCTGGGTGTTAGCCTCAGGTTTTAAAACTTCAGCCTTCTCTATCAGATCCTTTAGCTCACTATACTCCCCGAACATTATGACGTTATGAGGACATACTTCAACACACCTAGGAATCTTAACGAGCGGGTCAACACCATCGAGTATGTGGGCGCAAAGGGTGCATTTCTGAGCGATCTTTAGCTGGTCGTTAAAGTAGATCACATTGTAGGGGCAAGCTTTGATGCAGAGCGGCCCACTCTCTAATGATCTGCATCCATCGCATTTATCTGGGTCGATTAGGACTATACCATCTGCTCTCTTAGTGATCGCTCTTACGGGGCAGGCAGGAATGCAAGGCGGATTGTCACAGTGCATACACAAATATGGTATGTAGGTTACCTTAACTTTAGGTGTGCTACCTCTTTCAAGCTCGTTGATCTTCAACCAGAATTGGCCTGTGTCGGGCTGAGGCTTTGCATAGGGGCTCCAGTCGTTATCGACGTGCTCATCTTTGCATGCTATCTGGCAGCAGTAACAACCATTACACTTAGCCACATCTATAACTAACACTTTCCCCATGCCGAGTCACCCCATAACCCAAGTTTCGTGGTATGGTCCTAGATTCGGATGCATTGGGCGTTTAAAGGCTTTAGGGTACTTCTTCATAAGCCCATCAATATCCACTTTCTCAACCTCAACCAGGATACCACTGCAGACTTGACCTACCGTGTTCCTAGACATTGGTTTAGGAGGAACGATTAAGTCGATCGCTCCGCCTCTGTCTATAAGCGGATCTAAGGAGATCAGATCAGCTCTTGATCCATGGTGTACGTGGACTGTACCAGGCATTATCCGCTCAGTCACATAGGCTCCGCAGAGCACTGTCCCACGTTCGTTATACACCTTAACTATATCACCATTCTTTATTCCCCTCTTCTCTGCATCGACAGGGTGTATCCAGACCGGCTCATAGAGGTAACCATCTGGTCCTCTAATTTTGCAAGTAGGTATCTCTCTTATCCACGTTATATCATCTCCTTGGGCGTGGAACCTCCATTTGGGATGGTTCGACATTAAAAGTAATGGGTATTTCTTTGCCCTCGGGTGGAGAAGGCTTTCTTGATGAGTCTCACCATACGGTATGTAGTGTGGTAGAGGGGGCCTCTCATCATCATTTGGGAAGTGAGTGGCCAATCCGGTAGAAACGATCTCCAGTTTACCCGTTGGGGTTTCAAGTCCCTTTCCCTCGGGCAATTCATAGAACCAAGTCAACCCTGGTCTGGAACCCCAAGTGAGACCATATTTTGCCTCAATGTTCTTTTGAATCTGTTTCCATTCCTCCCAAGTCGGATGGTCGGGAATAAAGATCTTCCTCTTCTTGAACTCCTCCCAACTTATCCCATATTTTGTAGCCACATAGGTTGACTCATACAACCTCTTCATCAACTCCTCAGGTGGTGGAAAAGCGTCTCCTATCCCCATCCTTTGTGCCACTAACCGGCATATTTCATAGTCGCTTTTAGATTCGCCTATCGGCTCGATACATCTTTCTTGATAAGCTGTTGCGCTTATTGCTGCCCTAGTTGTTTGTATCAAGTCTTCGTGTTCAAAGATTGTTTGTGCCGGTAGTATTATGTCGGCAAACATGGCGTCATTCTCAAGCCACGGAGTAACCGCGACTATGAACTCTATCTTCGGGCTTCTATAAGCCTCTACTATCTTACTATTCCAACAAGTAATATAGCAGCAATTAGCGTTCCAGATCATACGTATTCCCGGATGCCCCTCGGGTGGAAAAGTATACTTCTTAAACTGGTCCTCCCTTCGTGCTGCTATTGCGCCCGTACCGTACCAGGTTACCGGAGGTTTCAAAATCGCATCAGCTACAAGCACCTTAGGCACTATGACAGGGGAAAGGGCTTCAACAGTGTATCTAGCCATGGGGCTGCTGACAAACGATCTTGTGGTCTCTGGATATTGTGGGATAGGTGCCAGGTTCTTTCCCGTAGCAGCCGGGTAGAAGCCCCTAAGCAGTTGTCGCCCAGGCTTCCCTAACCCTTGCATAGCCAAACATATTACCTCTAGTCTAGCTGTTTCGTGTGCGTAAGGTCCTCTGATCTTTGGGCCACCAAAGAAGAGCGCAAGTGATGTCCGCTTCTTAACCCAAGTTTTAGCTAACGCCTTTATAACTCTAGTTGGTATGCCGGTTATTCTTTCAGCCCACTCTGGTGTCTTCGGTACCCCGTCTTCCTCTCCTGTTACGTATTTGCGGAACTCCTCGAAGCCGACGCAGTGGGTTTGTAGGAAATTCTTGTCGTATGTTCCAGCCTTTATCCAGAGGTAGGCGATCGCCAGATATAACGCTCCGTCTGTGTTCGGTCTTATTGGTATCCACTTATCAGCGTGTACGGCGTTTGCGAAGTTGCAGTCTGGTGATATTGCAACTATCTTTATCCCAGCTTCCTTAAACCATCGGCACATGATGCTTCCGATCTGACCAGCAAAGCCCGCGACGGTAGACTCTGGATCACACCCCGTGAATATCAGTAACTCAGTGTTTTCGAGTATATCGTCAAATATAGCGTCTTGGTGTGGAAGCCCAGCGTGAGGGCCCTCCATCCCCCATACGTGCTTCGCACCCCAGTAGTATCCCTCCCAGCTATCCGGGTTTCTAACTTGCTGAGTCCAGCCGCCTAGTTGGCGGAATAGTTCGTGGTGAATGCCGTGAGGAGTATGTACAGCTCCTCCCTGTCCGTGTCCATCATCTTGCACAAGCACAGACCATAGCCCGTATGTTTCTTTTATTCGCCTTAATTCCTTCTCAATTATATCGAGAGCCTCTTCCCAACTGATTCTGACAAACCCGCTCTTACCCCTATTCTGGGGGTTCCTGTTCTCAGGGCTCCAATCAATCCTCTTTAATGGGTACTTGACTCTATTCGGTGAATATACGCGCTTTTTGTACGCTAGACTAACCCAGTATGGAAGCGTTTTAGCAGGTTGAGTAAAGCGTTTTCCTCTTGCCTTTATTTCATAAAGCCTAACACCTTCAAAATGAAGCGGCTTTATACGCAGTATCTTGCCGTTTTTAACGTGAACCTCCAGCGGTTCAGCTGAACCGGCTATCCCTCCTAACCCATGGCTAACATAACAAACCCTTACGTCCTCAGATTTTACCATTCACCCCATCCCCTGTAAGGGCGATATCTTTCAAGAAACTGCTTTCTTCCCTACCTCTGTGGCTACCCATTTTCTGCTGTCTTTATCCCAGCGAAGACCCCCGGAAGCTTCCAGTGCTCCTATGAAGTAGCCTGCGAAGACCTTATACTTCTCATAGGTGATTCCCAAATCTTTTTCGATGTATTGTTCAATTTCGTCTTTTGTCTTCGGGGTTGCACAGAATTTCAAGATATCCCTAAAAGTTTTCCCAAAAGTGGGGTCATTGAGGTACGAATCTAAAGTCCTTGTTCTGTAATCTTCAAGCTTTTCCATTTTATACCTACCTCTTGACAAGAGAAATTCCGTTTTTCTTATTTAAGGTTTTCTTCAGATTAGGATATTCTACCTTCTTCTTAGATTTATAACTTGTAGGTTCAGATCTTGGTTTGTTATATAGATGCCCAACGTCTTCTTTCCGTACCCTTCTTTTTCAATCATAACAAGATATCTGTGATTCCACTCTAGATTCTTAAACCAGAAGTCTCCAAATTCGTCCGTGTAAGCCTCATATTTTTTAGAGGTGTAGAGATCTATTGCCGTTACCTTAGCGTTCACAATCGCTTCCTTCAAATCTGGATCTACTACGCTCCCTGTAATGAAGGGTTGGGGTAGATTTAGGTAATATACCCGCGGTTTCGCGTTATACTCAGGATAAAGAACACTCGCCTTATTTACTATTTCCTTGATCTTAGGATCATTTTCATCCCCATACACTATAGCTTCGATTGGGCAAGCATCATAACATCTTGGTCCATATTTCCAGTTTGGATCGTCCAGGAGGTGAGCACATAATGTGCATTTCTGCGCGATCCCTAATTGCTCATTAAAGTAAATAACCTCGTAGGGGCATGCTTTCATACAGAGTGGACCTGTCTCAAGTGACCTGCAGCCGTTACACTTAGATGGTTCGATCAGAACTATTCCATCTGCGCGTTTGGTGATGGCGTTGAGTGGACAGGCTTTAATGCAAGGTGCGTTATCGCAGTGCATGCAGAGGATCGGTGTATAAGTTACTCGAACCTTTGGTGTGGTTCCTCTATCCTTAGCATCTACTTTGATCCAGAATGCACCGTGCTCTGGTTGGGGCTTGGAGTATGGGGTCCAGTCGTTGTTTATGAATTCGTCTTTGCAAGCGACTACGCAGCTTAAACAGCCTGTGCATTTTGCAACATCTATGACAAGGACCTTGCCCATTTTTTCACCCCCTCCTAGATTAAGTAGGCCTCCATAATTGGTCCCATAATCGGGTGCATCTTTCTCTTGAACGCTTGAGGATATTTCTTTTCTAATTCCGCAGGGTCGACCTTTTTGACACCGACTAGCAATGCTGAGCAGATCTGTTCAGGGACTCTTATTTCTTCACCAGGTTTATATTTACAGGATGGTGTTGGTGTTATGAGGTCGATCGCTCCTCCTCTATCGATCTTTTCTTCGACGCTGAGTAGATCTAATCTTGCACCGTGATCTATGGATATCACGCCTGGTTTGATCTTCTCTGTAACCAAGACTCCTGCCAGCACAGAGCCTAAGTCATTATAAATTATTACAACGTCCCCTGTCTTTACTCCCAACTTTTCCGCATCTGATGGGTGTATCCAGACAGCTTCATATAAGTATCCGTCCTTTCCTTTTACCCTATAAGCCTCCCTCAGCCAGGCGATTTCATCACCCTGCGAATGGAACCTGTATCTTGGGTGGTTAGATAATAGCAAGAATGGATACTTCTGACTCTTTGGTGAAGTGGGCAACTCCTCGTGATCGATCCACTTAGCTATCGGTGGTCTCTCAAAATCGTCTGGAGCATGCTTCAAAGCTAGTTGCGACTGAAATTCCAATTTGCCGCTTGGTGTTTCTAAGCCTGAGCCGTTCTTATAGAATTTACCCATAAAGCTATCGTATGTGTCATATCCATATCTCTTTTTGATTTCAACCCACTCCTCCCAAGTTGGGTGGCTATAGATGATCAGCTTCTTGCTCTTCTTGAACTCCTCCCAAGGTATACCGTACCTTCTGTAGGCTAGTGTCTTTTCATAGAAGTCCTTTAGGATTACTTCTGGTTCGGGAAAGGCTTGAAGTATCTCAGGTTTGTTGAACTCCTTCGCGAGTCTTTCAGCTATCATCCTATGAATTTCATAATCACTCTTAGATTCACCTACTGGTTCGACTATTCTATCGTGGTACACTATGCCGATTATTTCAGACCTCGCGCTAACTACTAGGTCTTCTACCTCAAAGTCCGTCAGTGCTGGTAACACTAGATCTGCGAAGAGCGCGTCGTTTTCAAGCCAAGGATGGATCACCAGATGAAACTCGATTTTTGGGCTTCTCAAAGCTTCTATGAACTTGTATCCGTGCCAGCAAGTTGTGTAGCAGCCGTTTTCGTTCCATATCATTCTGATACCAGGATGCCCATCTACAGGAGGATATCTGTACTTCACAAAGAGGTCTTGCATCGTATTCATCTGAGCACCAGAACACCACCAAGTCACAGGTGGGTTCAGTATTGCGTCAGGAACTAAAGTTTTAATCAAAGGTATTGCTGGAGGGGGTTGAACCTTAAAGGCGTACATAGTTCGCGGTATATATGTGCGCGCTTCCACCAAAACTTCCGGGTAAGCAGGTAGTGCCCCGATATCCTTCACATTTAATCTAAATGAGATCCAAAATCTCAAGAATTGTCTTCCGTCTTTCCCCAAGCCTTGCATAGCTAGCGCATAAGCTTCCATTCTTCCCGGGATATGAGAGTATGGGCCCCTAATCTTAGACCCTCCATATACGACCGCTAGGGAAGTCTTCTTACTTGCCCAAACTCTTGCTAGAGCTTTTATCTCCCACGAGGGTATACCAGTTATCTTCTCAGCCCATTCGGGCGTTTTTGGAACCCCGTCGTCTTCTCCAAGCACGTGCTTCATAAAACCCTCAAAACCTACGCAGCATCTCTGAACGTAATCTTTGTCATAGAGATTCTCTTTGATCCAGACATATGCTAAGGCTAAGTAGAGTGCAGCATCTGTACCAGGGTTTATCGGGATCCACTTGTCAGCCCAGACCGCTTCGCTATAGTTGAGGTCTGGCGATATTGCTATTATCTTAATTCCCGCCTTTTTCAGTGCCTCGCATAGATGTGAGACGTGTGAACTGAAGCCAGCTGCTGTTGTCTCAGGATCACAGCCAGAAAATATAACGAGTTCTCCATGCTGTAGTACATTTTCCCAAACACCGTCTGTGTACGGTTCGCCTAGTGTTGAATCAAAACCCCAAACCAGTTTTGCTCCCCAGTAGTAACCCTCCCAGCTATCGGGGTTTCTGATCTGTTGCGTCCATCCGAAACCCAGTTTGTCAAATAGCATATGTCCGTAGAAGTGCATGGTGTGTAAAAAACCTGATTGCCCGTGCCCATCACCTTGCACTAATATTGGTGTGCAGTCACCATACTTCTCTTTGATCCTCTTTATCATTTTAACGATTATATCGATGGCCTCATCCCAAGAGATTCTGACAAAACCGGTTTTACCTCGGTTCTGCGGGTTAGGGTTATCCGGGCTCCAATCAACCCGCTTCAGAGGATATTTAACTCTGGTGGGTGCGTATACGCGGTTTCGATAAGCTAACATTTGGGGGTGAGGGACTGCTTTCTTAGGTCTCGTAAATACGCCTCGGTCTGTCTTGATCTCCCAAACCCTTGTCTCTTCTGGAAAATGGCACGGG
>CAYQXI010000003.1:0-18724 GCA_964421575.1 uncultured Nitrosopumilales archaeon | reverse complement strand
TAAAGGGATGTTTTGCTTATTAATTCTTTAAGCCACTCTCCAACAGCTTCTTCAAAATCCTCACCAAGCAACTCCAACTACCACTACAGCAAATAATTGTAAACAATGACATATATTTCTTTCTAAGGTGTCTTTCTACTTGAGGCTAATAGCCCGCTCGGGGCTCCAAATCTGAGCTGTAGAGGCACGTGCTTACCTATCTTTGTTTTTTAAGCTTGAATGCTGGATTTAAAAATTAAAAAGACGCAGATCTTTAGTTTTCCTCGCCTTATAGCATAATGTTTTGATTTTATTTGCCTTCACTCAGACAGGTTAACGCTTCATCTAGTAGGTTGAGGTCTTCTTTTAGGAAGGCTTTTGTGAATTTTGCGAGAGATCTGTAAAAAGAGCTTTTGGTTTTCTCTTCTATTTCACTACATAGTTCCGGTATCCATTTTGTTAAATGTTCTTCCAAGAATTTTTTCTGCCTCATCAACACATTAAAGAGAGTATCTCTATCTTCTTTCCTCGCTAATTCACTAGCCTTCATAGATGTTAGCTGCATGTATTCAAATTCTATGCCTGCGTGGTCTTCAAGAACCCTTTTGTCTTCAAGTACGTAGCCGTCGTCGAGAAGCCATTCTTTCACCTCCATCCAAGTATCTCCTTTAAACCTTCTATCTCCATATGCATCTTTCTGAAACGATTCATAAGGTACAGCTATAGGTGGAGATGGGCCTATGAATAAGCGAGCGTACTCAGCCCACGTATCCAACAGCATATCATCCCCACCCTCTAATACTTCTCTAACGGCCTTCAAAAATTCTTGTGACGAGGTACGCAGATACTCTTCAGGGTACGCTTCCCCTATTGCCTTTAATACTTCGTTTTGGAGAAGAGACTGCAAATACTCTCGCGAGGGTTCAAAAAGAAACAAATGGCGTATTATTGAGTACACTTGAGCTCGAAAAGAAAAAATGGAGGCGAGGTCCCCGCTGTCTGGGTTTTCTACTTTATTCTCGCTGTTCATAGGTTACGCTGTTCCTACGCCTTCTATCCTATATTCTGTCTGATAGTATGCTGGTAATAGCGTCTTTAGTTCATCCACGCTTACTTTCCTTATCTTTACCACCATATCTGCGAAACAGGTTTGTCCCATGACTGGTGTATGCTTGTAATCTAGGAGTTCGCTATGATTAGGTGTGTATAGTCTATGCATATAGGTTCCTCCGAGGCCTGGGGCGAATCTACCTCCTGTTGCGAAACCCATTCTTATGACACCTGGTCTTACTGTTTCACAGACGTACGCTTTAGCGGGTGCTTTTCTTCCAAGAGGATTCTCTAGTACGATGAGATCTCCAGTCTTTATTCCATACTTTTCTGCGTCCACCCTGTTGATCTGTACCGTTCCTATGCACCACATGTTTCTCGGCAACGCCTTCTTGACTGATACTATTGCTTTCCCGCCTGGGGTTGTTTCAGCCATCTTTAACTCAAATGGTTCGGATAATGGGATCCAGAGACCCTCGGCGGGTGTTTGAGCTAACCATTCACACATATGTGTGCCTGACATCGCTTGATGGATTCTGGCACTTATCAGCTGGAACGGGTACTCTGCCTTATACTTTACATACTGTGGATTCGTATATGGATTCCAGACGGTCTCAAACCAGTAGAAGGTTAACGGCAGCTTCTCCCAGCCTAATTCCTTCCAGCTCGGTGGCGCTTCTCCAGCCTCTGCGACAAGCTTATTATATCCTTCATAGCGGTGGAACTTCAACTCAAGCTTCTTGGTTTTGGTGGTCAAGATCCCACCAGATTTCCATTCTTTCTTCTCAGCATCCCATACCTTGTATCTATACCAACTCATAGGCCACATCGTGCCACCATAGTGCCTTCTTAGATACTCGACTGTAACCGGTTCTCCACGCACAATCTTCTTTTCGTGATCTATCTGGACTTGCCCTGCATCCAAAGATTCAGGAGTCCCGTAGAGCGTATATCCTTCGGGGAGGTTCGGGAAAGGCAGAGGTCTTCCTGCATTAGGTCTGCCTGGTGCTACAGACAACATTTCATTGACGAAGTCTTCTTCGCTCTTGTATTTCTCCCAGAAGTCCTTTGGGTCTATATCGCTTCTTCCGAATTCTCTTAATTCATATTCGTGTATCTTCTTAGCGAGCATATTCATTATGTCTGTGGGTTTCTTTGCTTCGAACATTGGTTCGACGACCGCATCTCTTAGGAATATCACTGGGTGAGTTGGGTATATGTCTGATAGGCTCATCCTTTCAAGGAAGCTTGCTTCCGGCAGTACATAATCCGCATATAGGGCAGATTCGAGGAATATGGTATCTATGTAGACAAAAAGCTCTAGTTTATAGGTTCCATCTGGCTTCTTAGCGGTAAAGGCTTCAATGAACTTATACACTGGACCGGCTGTCACAAGAGTGTTGCCTGTTCTCAATATGTATGCAGCGATGGGGTATTTGTGTCCTCTAAAGGGACCGTATCGAAGGGTAATACCCTCCTGAATCATCCTTGGTAAATCTCCTACTACGTCATCCCAAGCTGCTGGCCAATCGCCATAAAGGCAGTAATGTAGTTTCTCTTGTTCAGCCTCTACTTCTACGCCGTGTATAACCCTTTTCACCTTTCTACTATTAAATTGTCTTCCAGTAGCGGTTCCGCCTTTACTCGACTTTACTATCTCTGTGTCGATCACGCCACCGATTCTTTCAAAGTTGCCAGTGACTATGTTCAAAACGCAGCCGAGGATGGAAGCTATGTAGCCGTTGTAGTGGTGCCCAGGAGACTGCATACCCCAGATTAACGCTGCAGGCTTTGTGATTCCAAATTCGTGAGCAAGTCTTTCAATATCTTCTTTAGGTAGTCCTGTCCTAGCTTCAGCCCACTCGGGTGTGAAGTAGTTCTTGCCTGTGAGAGGATCTACCTTATTCCACCACGATTTAAACGCCTCAAGGAATTCGGGCCAACCCTCAACATATGTGTCCACTAAGACGTCGTGGTCTATGTATCTTCTCCTCGGATCTGCAGGGTTATCGTGCTCAAGAATGTATCGGAGCATAGCTGCGAAAAGGTCAGCGTCAGTACCTGGTCTGATCGGGAACCATTTGTCCGCTAAAGCAGCAGTATTACTGAATCCCGGATCTATAACGTAAATTCTGCATCCATTTTCAGCCCTTGCCCTTACCGTACCTATATTCTCCCATACGATTCTGGTTGCTGTGAATGGGTTCCATCCGAGGTAGATTATCAGTTTTGCATCGTGTTTATTATACCATTGGATGCTTCCGTCAGGCATTCTTACTGGCACAGGTCGCAGGATATCTGGCTCCCATCTTTTACCATTCACTATAAGCTTTGGTCCGTGTCTTCTCGGCGTATCACAGATAGCACCATGCTCTACAGCATTTGGGGAGCCGAATGCGAAGTTGAGTCTCCAGTACTGGTCTCTATCGGTGACATCTCCGGTATCTGTCAACAAGCATTCTGGTCCATATTTCTTCTTTAGTTGTACAAGCTTCGAAGCGATCTCGTCTATCGCTTGTTCCCACGATATTCTTATGAATTTTCCTTCTCCTCTCTCTCCCACTCTCTTTAATGGATATTGTATTCTGTATGGACTGTATTGTAGCTGAAGACCAGATACTGCTTTTGCGCATGCCGCGCCGCCGCTGTTGTAGGTTAGGTGGGGGTTGCCGTATATCCTAACGACTCTTCCGTCTTTCACCCAAACCTCTAGAGCGCATTCAGCTGCGCACATAACGCAGGCGGTATATTTCACTTGGACTTCGTTTCTTTTGATTTTTTCTTTTATTGCTTTAATCTTCTCAGGCGGAACTTGGGTCAAATACAGTTTTTCGTATGCTGGGATCCCTAATGTCGCTGCGGCTGCTACAGCTAGTCCGGCTACGATCCCTAATTTAATGAATGATCTTCTTGATATTTGTTGGTTAGCCATAGATCTTCGCCCCCATCTTCCAGTTTGAGAAGATTACAAGTGCTAGTGATAGGAGAAAAGCCCACAATAGGAAGATCCCAGTTATCCAGAGAACACTACCGTGACCTGTTAATGGTATAATATAGGTTGTTGTGGTGTAGATATGTGGCGAGGCTTCGACTAGTAATTGCCCGCCTATTACGATATTCCATCTGTAAGCGAATATTCCGATGAGTATGAGTAGAGACATCAATGACATAGCGCCTCCTGAACTGGTAGCCCGTTTAGAAGACAATACGATCAAAGGTATGATGCCGCCGATGATCAGCTGTACGCCAAAGTAGGTGAAACCTAGTTGCTCTGTGAGGATGTTGTGTAGGATTTGCCATCCGGCTGTCTGCATATATGTTCTCACGAAGATTTCTGCTGCTACTAACGCTACATCGAATAGGAGTATCCACCATAGTACCCTACCCATCGAATTAAGTGTAGTTCGGTTTAATTCGCTTGCATTTAGACGCCATATTGCGACATAGAGTATGGCTACTAGAGCTGTCCCTGAGAGAATTGCAGATAGGATGAAAGATACTGGGATCATTGGGTTGTACCATAGCTCTACCGCTTTATTGCTACCAAAGATAAAGCCGATGTATCCGCTGAACAAGATAGCTACTATTATCCCGATGGCAGCTAACGCTGGTGCTAGACTGTTGAACCATGGGGCTGAATGGAACCAGTTATAGACGATTATACTTATAGTCGTTAAGATAAAGAATATTGCCCAAAGGTACCCGAAGAGAGCCATCGGCGAGCTGACCTGAGGGAATACAAATATGTTACCAGCTCGCCAAGGAGAGCCAAGGTGTAGTAATAGGGGTACAGGGGAGATTAAGAGCGTTGCCCAAGAAATCGCCAGTGACAGCAGAGATATTTCTTTGAATTCATCGCGTTTAAGCAGCACTGGTAGCGTTGATATTATAAACGCACCTGCGGCTATTCCGGAGAAGAATGGATAAACAGATATGAGAGCATCCCAGACTAGATTACTCATACTTTCACCACACCCCCGATCTTCGGATTAACTACTATAGTCTCACCCGGTATAATTCTGACAGCTTCTTCTAAACCTATGTAGTATACTCGGGGCTGGTTACCAGTTTCTGGCTTCAGTGTCGAAACCGATTTTGAAGCAAGTATCACTGATACTGGGCTTTCTGGATCATTTAAGTCGCCAAATATTCTTGCACCACCCATGCAGTTTGAGACGCAGGCAGGAACCTCGTTATCCGCCAGTTTGTGTAGGCAGTAATCACATTTGTCAACCGTCCCTGTCTCAGGATTTGGATATCTTGCTGCATATGGGCAAGCTTGGATACAGTAGCCGCAGCCAATGCATCTATCATAATCTACTGCAACGATGCCGTCTTCTCTCTTGTATGTTGCGCCAACGGGGCATACTGGGACGCAAGACGGTTTATCGCAATGGTTGCACAATCGAGGTAGAAAGACTCTTCTAGTATTCGGATAGGTTCCTCTTTCAATAATCTCTACGTGTGTTCTGAAGTATTCATATGGAACCCCGTTCTCCATCTTGCAGCTTACTTGACAGGAATAGCAGCCAACACATCTTGTCAGATCGATAACCATAGCCCATTTTGGTTTGTCGCTTTTCCTCCGAATTCTTTTATTTAGTAAAGTAGGCAGTTCTTCTTGTAGCCTGAGAAAACTAGAGTTTATGGTTGCCAAGTTATCCTCGACTCAATTCGGTGCGCGCACTATATTTAAAAATTAATTAAAGAGCAGCTTAATCCTTTATCCGAGTTTTAAAATAGATTTTAACTACGCCGCTTTTAATGATCTTAGCATTTATTAGTATTTAAACTAATATCGAGATAAGACTTCTATCGCTCGAGTGCCTTTTTCCGTTATTGTGTAAGATTTGTCACTTTCTTGGGATATCAGTCCGGCGTCCCTCAGAATCTTCAGATGAAAGCTCAACAAAGGCGGGTCTTTTACACCTACTGCTTTGGCAAGATCAGCAAACTTCATTCTACGGTGCTTAACTAAAAGACAAGCAACATCCCTTCTAATGGGATGCGAAAGAGCGGACAATATGTTAGTATCCAGCTTAAGGATGATTTTTCTCTCCTCGATCACTTTTTTAATCGTTGATAAGAGCTCATCCATCCTGAAAGGCTTTGTTATGTAATCTGCGGCACCTCTTCTTATAGCCTCTACAGCATTTGGTATCGTACCGAAGGCGGTTATTATTATGATGGCTGTTATAGGTGAAAGCCTCTTAACTTCCAATAGTAGCTTTAGCCCATCCATGTCGGGAAGCAATAGGTCGATAAGTGCTAGATCGAAATGACTCTCTCTGATTTTTCTTAACGCCTCTTCGCCGGTATAAGCGGTATCAGCGAGGTATCCTGATTTTTCCAGTAACCTCTTGAGGTTTTGTGAAATAACTTCATCATCGTCAACTACCAGTACTTTGATCATAGGTATCTCCTTGGTAACTTGATGGTGACAACAGTCCCAGCACCGACTTTACTCTCTACAAGAATCTCTCCGCCATGGGCTTTAACTATTGCGTTAGCTATTTTTAGCCCTAGTCCTAGACAACCTTCCTTCTTTTTCGTTGTAAAGAATGGCTCAAAGATCCTCCCCAAGTATTCTTCAGGAATTCCCATACCTGTATCACTTATTTTGGCATACGTGAATTCTCTGTCTTCAATGATCTCTATTTCAAGCTTCCCCCCGTCTTTCATGGCTTGAAGAGCATTGAGGATTACGTTTTCAAAAACTTCCCTTAATCCGACTGGATCACCAAATACAAAATGTCTCCCATATTCGTATCTTTTTAGTATTTGTGTGCTGTCGGAATACATTATGCATTTTCCTTCTTGACATTGCTTTATAGAGTCGTCAATTACTTCGGCTAGGTCAACTAATTTTCTCTCGATAGCTTGGTTCGTTCGAGCCAATTTCAATATATTGTCGATTCTCTGCTTACAAGTCTCAACTTTAGATATTATTTCTTTCACTCTTGTTTTCGTCTCCTCATCCTTACATTCGAGAAGCAAAAGCTCTGCGGAGAGCATTATTGCAGCCAAGGGCGTGTTGACTTCGTGTGCAACCGACGCTGCTAACTGGCCGAAGGTAATTAGCTGCTCATAATATGATAATTTTTTATTGAGTTCCTCCTTGACTACTTCATCAGTTACATCCCTTAGTATTATCATTCTTTCACCGCTCTCATTAGATAGTTTTCTGGCAAATATTCTAAGAACTCTCTTTGCACCTTTCCCTTTTTTATCTTGGAGACTCAACTCGACTCCTAGATTATCTTCGACATCCATTTTAGCGGGGATCCTCAATACTTCTTCTATGTGTTTTCCCACCGCTTCAGAGCCTTTGATACCTGTGAACTCCTCTGCACTACGATTCCAGAAAAGGATCCTTCCATCTTTTGATAATGTGATTATGCCGTCTCCGACAGAGGTTATGAGCGCTTTGTGTCTTTCTGCTGTTCTCTTGAGCTTGCTATAAGTCACCTTAAGCTTATTAATGTATTCTTGAATTTGCCTATTCCTTATTTCAAGTTCCTCCGACATTTTATTAAAAGCTTTAGAAAGTGCCCCTAGCTCATCATCGCTTAATATAGGTAGCCTATGACCGTAATTTCCCCCCATTATTTTTCTTATTCCATTTTCCAGTTCTTTAATTGGTCTAAGGACAGCCCGCATAGAAAGTAATACCAATACTCCCCCAACTCCGACGGAAATTATTCCGAACAGCGTCATATGTAGTATGGTACTCTTTACAGCCTCCAGTATGCTCTCCTCTCTTAGACCTATGTGTAATTCCCCACCCATCGCCGGAATTAAAACCAATGAGACATCGTATATCTTACCTTCTTGAGTGAGAAGGGGCTGTATAGATGGTGATTTTGAGGGCTCATTAAAATCTAGTAACCTTCTCGGAAAACCATCGCTGAAGGTATGTGCTAAGAGCTTGCCGTCTGGGCCTAAAACATATACGTACGTGACCAAAGGATTCGACTTCTTGAAATCATCTATTTTATTTTGCGCTGTGAGAATATTGTTTTGGAGGACGTCCTCAACCAAAGACTGTGATAGAAAATAACCCATATTCTCGCCTAGTCGAAGGGCTTCGGTGGTAATGGTTTTACTCACCTCCCTCCACGTAACATAGACGTTAAGGGAGCCAAAGACCAGAAGGAAGATCACGAATAGAAGTGCGAGCTTATGCTTTAGCATCATGATCCTTCGCCTTGGATAAATCTTTCGACAAGCTCGAAGTAAATATTGTAATATTCTGGGTCAACTTCTGCAAAGCCGCCGGGGAACTCAGTCATACTCCAATTCAAAAGTTCGGTATCCTTTCCGAAAGGGTCTAATTCTAACAAAGATATCTTCACTTTCTCTAATAAATCGGGGTCAACATTCCTGTTGGCTGCGATCATACTTCTAGGGTAAGGTTCAGAGACAGCGATTATGCGGATTAAACCCTCAGATTCAAGTGTAAAAGCAAGGGTGTCCTGCATGCCTCCTGCATCGAATAAACCAGATATGACAGCTTGGGCGCAAGCTAGATGCGAACCTAGGTAAGCATATCTTCTTAACTCTCCGAGCTTAATTCCCGCTTTCTCGAGCATGATTCTAGGTATGAGGTGCCCTTGTGTAGAGTAGAATGAACCAAAAGCAAAAGAACGGTTCTTAAGATCCTCGATTCTCATTATATCACTTGTAGGGCGTGTGAAGATAACAGCACTATATGTCTTTGATCTGATAGAGTCTAAACCCACTAAAAGCGGGATGACATTACCGTATCTTAATTCTGCGCTTACATAACTTACCGGTCCTATCGCCGCAAAACTTACTAATCCGCTAGCCAGATAATATTGTGTCTCTTCATAAGTTTCAGCGTATTTTAATTTGAACTGCTTCCCTGTCTTTGCTGAAAGATAACTCATTAACGGTGCGTATGTTTCTATATCGGTTTTAGGTCCGAGCCTCAGATCGAAACCAAAATAAACAACATCGACGCTCGAAGTAGTCCGCTTGACGTTAGCGTCTGACACTTCATTTAGATCAACCACAACAACATTACCACCAATTTCTGGCGGATACAAGTAAAACACTATGCTAAATAACAACAATACTACGATGCTCGTAACAATAAACTCTCTCCCTATCATACTCTCCGAGAGAAAATCTTCGAGAACTGTTAATAAACGTTATTTGATTAGTGTCTGAATTTTGCCAAGTATCTTTATACTGGGATCAGATAGCCCAACTAGGCTCTTTGGGTTCTTATGTTGAGCTCTTGACTAGACTATTTCTCCTTCTTATCCAAAAGATATTAGTTAGGAAAACATAGGTAGTGTTGATGGCTTTGCAATCTAAGTATGAGATAAAACTCATCTCTCTCTTCGATAGAGATGAGTTGATGAAGAGGTATGAAGATCGTTTCCTCTACGAGGAGAAAGCCGAGATATATGGTTGTTGCATCAAACTTTTGACAGACTTAAAGTATGTTAAGGAGCGTTGGGAGGAGAGTTTCTACCCGATGTCATCCAACATTCGTTCACACGGTAGATTGATAGTAGTAAACGAGGAGGATGAGGCGCAGAAGGTACTCTACGATCCACTCTCGAGAACAGCATTCCTAATCAATATAGACTATTATGGTTGGGTAAAGTCCATCGCCTTAAGCGTCGCAGGTGACATTCTAGAAGACAACCACGGGATAAACTCAGTGCACGGCGCATGCGTAGATATAGATGGTAAAGGGGCTTGCTTAATCGCACCTTCTAGATCGGGAAAAACGACACATACGTACGGGCTCCTCAGATTGAGGGGGGTGCGTGTTGTTTCTGATGATTGGTTCTTCGTCCGCTTGCTTGGAGACTACGCTGTCGCCTTCGCTTCAGAAAAAAATTTCTATATTGAGGCAGATATAGCCAAACATTGGTGTGAGTATCAGAAGCTGGTGGAGAAGGCTGAGTTTGATTCGAAAGGTAGGGCTGTAGTAAACGTAAGATGGGTCATTGGAAAAGGGAAGATATTGCCGCTGACCACATTAAAAAAGGCTATATTGCTGAGACGAGACGAAGGTGAGAGGTGGGTTTTTAACAAGCTTTCGGCAGAAGAAGCCACCCGTTACATAGAGGTTAATGATTTCTGCAACCCCCATCTACTTGTGAAAGATGAGAGAAAAACAGATCTGCGGAGGAAATTCTTCAGACAATTATTTGACGCCCTAGAGGTTTACATGGTGAACACCGCTAACCCGATCAGCCAAAGCCATGAAGCCATAAAGGAAATCTTAGGGCAATAATTGGTACTTTCCATCATTACTACACTTTGATCAAACCTAGAACGCCTAAGATCGCTATAATCAAACCGATTACCCCGAGTAGACCTAGGTGCTTAAGATAGTCCTTGAGGTATTTAAAGTGCGCAAAGAATGCAAAGAAGCAGAGGAAGAATAGCTGCCAAGGGTTGTGTGAAGTAAACGCTTGGAAGCCTAGGAACCCTAAAAAGCCTAAAACCCATTCATCCAAACCTTTGTTTCCCTTTTTTGCATAGTTGTGCTTAGGTTTGAGCACATATTAAAATATTTCTTTTAAACACGCTATTTCACACTTATGCTACTGTAGCGTTCCTGTGCTGAGCTGTTTATCATACCCTCATTTTGCGGCTAGATCCATTTTAGTCTTCGGAAGTACCAGAACATGACAAGAGCCGGTATAGTTGAGATTACTAGTAGGATTAGTAATGTGGTGTATGGTCCGAGGAAGACCCAAGCTCCGGTTTCTATGCCTCCAGGTAGGTTGATGTTCATACCGTAGATTGTGCCTACTACGGTGTATGGTATGGTGAGTGTGAAGATTATAGTTAGTATAGCGAGGATCTTGTTACTTCTCTCGGTGTTGAGCATAAAGTCTGTGTCCTTATAGATTTCGATCGTCTCTTTACAGGCTTCCAACGTCTCCCACAGCTTATCTACGTGGTCTTGAATGTCGCTGAAATACTTAGATAGATCGGTAGCTGAAAACCTGTTCACCTCCCTTGCCAGCTCGGTGACTACACGCTTCAGCGGAAATATGATCCTCCTTAGATCCGCTATCTTACGCCTCAGCAAGGTTACTTCACGCACAGTCTCAACCTTCTCGTCAAAGACCTTATCCTCGATCTCATCCAACTCGCGTAGAATGCCATCTACAATGGGGAAGAGCGAGTCAACCAGGTTATCGATTAGGCGGTAGAGGGTGTATCCTGTGGTGTTACAAACAATAGCTCTTCGGCTCTGTTCATCCTTTTTGCAGCTTGAGAAGAGGTCTGATAGAGGTTTGATATCACCTTGATGAACAGTAACCAGATAATCCTTGCTTAAAAAGATGGAGAGCTGACTAGCGGTGACGATCTTACCGCCATCCTTAAGGACTGGGAAGTGTAGTATAAGGAATATGTAATCTCCATACTTATCGATTTTAGGCAGCTGAATTTTTGAGAGGCAGTCCTCTAACGCAAGGGGGTGAAAACGGTATTTTGAAGCCAAAAACTGCATCTCGCTTTGAGTGGGCTTCTCTATATTAACCCACGTCATCCCATCGCAACTTACTTCCTCAATCCTTGCTTCACTTTGAGCCAACGCAACCACTATCCTTTTATCCTCATACCTTAGCTGTTTACTACTCTATGTCGCCGTGCAGCTTGATCTTATTATCTTCGTATGCTGCCACCCACCTCCTATAGTACTCGTGCTGAATACAGCTCAGTAACCCCATTACACGCTCATAGTTAAAGTAGCTCGGCGCATACAGAGCCTTCAGAACTCTAGTCATGAAATAGTTTAAGCACCCGTCCCTCTCCTCCTCGGCGATCTTCTTGAATACGTCCACTACTTGGTTTATGAGCGGATCGAGCTCAACCCTCTTCTCGCGCTTTACATAGGGCATACGCTCACCAGCAGAAAGGTAGATGTAAGCGTAGTTTAAATAATATGCTGCGCTGTAAAACTTTTTAATTGTATCTAATGCGAAGAGGTTTCTCCGGGTCGTAACCCATCGACTTGCCCCAAGCCCTTAATCGGTCGATCGCTGTGTAAAGCCCCAGTCTCAAGAGGGGATAGAAGACCGCTCTGAAGGCTGGGTGCATTCGGAAGAAGTTTATGGAGAGCCGCTGAACCTCGAGTAGGCTATGGTACCAGCACCTATAAAGTAGGCAGAACTCCGCTTCGCTGAACCCCTTAGGGTTGTAGAACTCCTTACCCCTCAGCACACCAACCGGAACAAAGCTGAGAGGTGTGACTACGAAGTGCGCCTTCTCACCGACCAATTTAGGGAGCTTCTCCTCCAAATACGCTATGAGCCTAACCGTATCCCAAACGTCCTCTTCCTCCTCCTCAGGTAAACCAAGCACAAGTGTATAGGCTGGGAACCAGTAGTTTTCGTTGAAGACCTTCGTGCCCTGCAGCACAACATCCCACCATTCCTCGGGTTGGAAGGGCTTCGCCTTCTGCGCCATATACTTCTTGATCAGCCTAACCGAGCCGGTTTCTATGCCAGGCTGTATGCCTATGTATGCGTTAGGACCTGCTCTTAAAATCTCTGATAGCTTTTTGATCATCAACGGGTCTGCGGCTACTGGCGCTATACTCCCGTGTGTTGGGTTACTGTGCTTTATCCCTTTATGCGACATTATAGTCTTAAAGAGGTTAACTAGGCTGTCACGGTTCGGCATAAAGGTGCGTTTATCTTGAACGTCGTAGAGGAAGATGTCATCACTCTGGACCCACGCGTTAATTATGCCGTGCGCTGTGTTGACATCAAGCTCTTTTTTGATCGTCTCCAAGGGTATGTATCTTGCAACACGCATAGTTGCTTCACAGAACTGGCAGTTTCTGCCGCAGCCTCGCATAACCTCAACTAACCCGTGTAGACTCGGCCTAACGATCGGCACGATCTCCTCCGGCTTAGGATAGCCTCTTATCTTGATCAACTCAGGTAGGTCGTCGTTCTCGATCTGCTCGAAGAGCTGTGGTGCGATATTATCGACTTCACCCAACACGACGTGATCTATCTTGAGGCGCCTAGCATAATCTAACCTATTCTCGAACTGCCAAGCCCCAGCCCCACCGACGGCCAGTTTAAACTTAAGACCACGCCTCTCTCTGATCCTCTGGATACGTTTAATGATCGTGTAGAATCCAAGCATAGTGTAGGAGAAGTAGTTTGGACCACCCCAAGTGAAGAGTTTGCTGACAGGGCCTAAACCGAGCGGGTCCATGGTGTTGACGCCAACTATCTTCGTTTCAGGTCCTATGAATTCCTCCACATAGTCTGGATGCGCAACAACTACATCTTTCTCTGGAAAGCCTTGTAGGAGCGCCGCTTCTAGCTTTCTAAGCCCATAGGGTGCTCTGATCGCTAACCCGTTTGAAGCGGGGAGTTGTGGGGCTATGAAGTCGAAGAGTGCTCTGGGAAATCTGTTAGGTGGTGCACAGCCCGCGAAGTCGCCTAGCGGTATGTGCCTATATTCACTCATGAGTGTTCGGTCGGTAGTGAGGACTATCCTAACCATTTTTACGCGCCTCCTACTTTAAGATGATAAACTCGGGCTTATCTTGCTGCGACTTGATCCCATTAATCTATCTAGACCCAACTTTGGGATTACGTAACTTCTCATCAATACTCCTAGGATCAGTGGTAAGAATCTTAAGTGCTTTATAACATATCTTGGTCTGAGGTAAAAGTATCGGTAAGCATAGTTCAGCATCTTCTTAACCTGTTTAGCGGTGTATCCAAACACCTCATACTTGATCACCGGCTCCAGGGTTGTGTATCTGTCCCAATCCTCAGTCAACAGAAGACCCTTACTTTTGAGCTCATCATATACAGGTGTGCCGGGATAGGGTGTTAGAACACAGAACTGCGCATAGTCGGCATCGAGTTCACACGCAAACTTGATGGTCTGCTTCATTTCGTCAAGAGTCTCACCCGGATAACCTAGGATGAAGGAGCCGCACGACTTTACACCCTCTTCTCGAGTGATTCGAAAGGCGGTTCGTATCTGCTCAACTGTCACCCCCTTCCTCATGAGGTTTAGAATGCGCTGTGAACCCGATTCCACGCCGTAGTAAAGTATCGTTAAACCTGCTGAGAAGAGGGCTCTGAGAAGGTCTCTTGAAATCGTATTTACCCTTGAGGATGCGACCCAATTTACATCAAGCTTCAGACTCTTGAGTTTCTTCGCGAATTCGAATGCGCGCTTCTGGTTTAGTGTGAAGATGTCATCTATTATTTCGATGTGGCGGAGACGGTACTTGTAGTACAGCTCTTGAATTTCAAGGAGGACGTTATCTACGCTTCTTGCCCTGAACTTTAATCCACCTATTCTTGAGGATGAGCAGTAGGTACATCCGTAGGGGCATCCTCTGCTTGTGATTATCGCTCCTATAGAGGCGTCTTTACCGAGGAGTTTGTAGTGCTCAAAAGGTACGAGGTCTCTTGCAGGTAGGGGTATCTTATCCAAGTCTTGAATGAATGCTCTCGGAGGTGTGAATCTTATCAGATTGGGGTTAGAAGGGTCTCTATACGCAATACCATTCACTTTAGAGACGCGTTCAGCAAACTCTTTTGCTGCTGAGTAGTCGCGCCCATCCCATTGAAAACCTTTTAAGGTTTGGGTTAGCTCAAGTAATGTCTGCTCCCCCTCTCCTATTACCACCAGATCTAAGTCTGGGCAGCTGAGAAGTGTCTCCTCTGGCATAAAGGTTGGGTGCACCCCGCCTACCACGGTTACAACACCACTATCAATCGCTCTCACAGCACTAACTACCTTCAGCGCGTTTTTTATTGTGGGGGTGGTTGCTGTGACCCCGACTATGCTGGGGTTCTTTCGACACGCTTTCTTAGCGGTCTCATCTATGCTCAGCTCGAGGAGGTCTGCGTCTAAAATTTCAACCTCCTCACCCGCCTCCCTTAAAACCGCTGCTAAATACATCAGGCCAATAGGTGGAGCCTTTACACCTAATGCTCGATTTATATCGTTTTTTTGAGGCGGGTTTACAAGTATTACACTAATGTAAACCACCTCCTCTATTGAAAATGGAAGCTTTTAATATAAAACTTTTGCGATCTTAGTAAACCTACTCACTACCATCTGATCAATCTATAGTATACCCCGTTAAGATGGTTTAGTGCCTTCTAAAAGAGTAAGAAAGTGGAGCATATCTGTAACTGACTTGCACTGAGCCTTACAACCAAGAGAATTGAAGCTCGCATAATCACTGCACACTTATCTCTAATCTATGTAGGTTTTAGAGAATTACTGTCTACTCTAAAAAGTTGTTACCTTTAATCTTGACCCCTCCTCTTTCGCCACAAAAGCGGTAAAGAATTTATTAACCAGCAAGTTGGAGAGCAAGGTCTAAATTAATAATGCTAAAATTGGACGGAATCATTGGCGACGAATGATGACGGAAGAAGCTCCGATATTGGTTAGCGCGTGTCTGCTTGGCATCAATTGTAGGTTTGATGGAAGAAACTGCTTTGATGAGCGGGTAGCACGGTTAGTAAGCAGATTTGTGATGATACCCGTTTGCCCAGAGCAACTCGGTGGACTTGGAACACCAAGAGAACCGATGAAGATCGTGAGAGGAACTGGTTCTGACGTATTAAATGGCAAGGCTAGGGTTGTTAATGAAAGCGGCATCGATGTCACTGAAAAGATGTTAAAGGGTGCTGAGGAAACGTTAAAAATAGCTAAGCTTTTTGGGGCTAAAAGAGCCGTCTTTAAAGCGAGAAGCCCCTCTTGTGGATGCGGTGAGATCCGCGATGCAGCTTCTCCAGAGAGGTTAATTAGGGGAGATGGTGTTACGACAGCCTTGCTGAAAAAGAATGGTATAGTAGTTATAACTGAGGAAGAAATTGGGAGGTTTACTAATGCTGTATAAGTGCGTAAAATGTGGAGGCGAAGCAGCTGTAAGAATAGATTATGCTACAGTGGGGTTTTGTAAAGAGTGTTTTAAAGAATTCTTCGAGAGGAAAGTTCGTTCAACTGTTTTGAAGTACGCCATGATCAAACCAAATGACAGGGTCCTTGTAGCGGTGTCGGGTGGGAAAGACAGTTCTAGTCTGCTATTTGCCCTCAGAAAGGTTTTTCCAGACTTAAAGATAGAAGCTTTTCATATTAACTTGGGAATAAAGGGGTATTCTAAAGAATCTGAGCATAAGGTTTCCGAGCTGGCTGAATACGCTAAGACAAACCTCACAATATTCGATCTAGAAAAGGAACTCGGCATCTCGATAGAGGATTTCAAGAACACAGTCTACAGAAGAAAGATCTGCGCCCCCTGTGGGGTGGTAAAGCGGTATTTAATAAATAAGGTAGCTTATGAGAAAGGCTTCACTAAGGTCGCTACTGCGCACACCCTAGATGATACAGTAGCACTTCTGTTCAACGGGTATCTTCACGGAGATGTTAATGGTATAGTTAGACTGAAACCAGTTTTGCCGTCAACACACACCAAACTTGTGGCTAAGATAAAGCCTCTTTGGGAGGTAACGGATAAGGAATGCCTCTTTTACGCCCTCTTCTGCGATCTTCCATATATCACTGAGCCGTGCCCTTTAGGAGGAGAAACGACGAAAATGCGTGAAAGAAAGGAATTGATAAGCGAATTATCAACAAAAATACGTGGTTTCAAGCACATCTTCCTTAAGTCCCATACGAAGCGAATGCTCCCACTGCTTGAGACCTCGGTAAATATGCTCCCTCTTATTGAATGTGAGCTCTGTGGAATGCCTTCCTCTGAAAGAATATGCGCTTTCTGCAAAAGGATGAGATTATTAAAGTAGATAAGTGCTCAAGCTATAATGTGAAGAGTACGGCTCATTTTCTACTTACCAAGATACGCGATGTCCGCAAATTGGGCTTCTGCCTACTAAACTGCAGAGGAAATTATCAAGAGAAAATAGAGCCGGATTGTCTAGGAGGGGTGAACGAGATCTTTAAGGTAGCGGGAAAGTGGATTACTAAGATATTCGTAGATCTATCAGCATACTTTCGGGATAGTGTTCCGATAAGTGGGTTGTCGTCTTTCGTTTATATGGTAGCGGGGGGTCGATTTGAACGACCGATCTGCGGGTTATGAGCCCGCCGGGATAACCTGGCTTCCCCACCCCGCTACTAAAATAGGGTTGGTTAAGCAGCTACTTAAATCCTTGACGCTACTTCTCTGATTCTATCTGCTGGATCTTCCATTTAAGAAGCTGGATGAGTTCGCCGTTATTCACACGTGTTAAAGCGGCGCCGCAGGTTGGGCATCTGAAGAAGACTTCAAGCGCCTGCTCGAAGGTTCTCTTCGGGCAGCGTGGGTTGTTGCAGTAGTAGAATTCGTGCTGCTCTTCGTAAGCCAGCCTCTGCTTTAGCTTATCGAGTAGCTTCTTCTTCAGCATAGCGATGAAGCTGTCCACTTGCTCTCGCTGCGCCCTCCATCTGTAAACGTCCCAGCCTCTCTTAAGGTCCCTTACCCTAATCCCGCTTATGAGGGAACGTCCGAATAGGTCGTAGAGCACTTTTCTTACGGTGTTTATCTTTAGCCCAGTCGCGCTTGCGATCTCCTCGTCTGTCGAGTCTTCGTTATTTAGTAGGGCTCTCGCTACCTTGATGTATTCTTCGCCTCCCAGTAGCCCTGCTATCTTCACCAGTGAGTCTTCGTACTCCACCTTCATCTCGATCACCAACCTATTCTTCCTCCAAAGACAATACCTTCTTTCCTCTGCGCTGTGGCTTTATCTTAATTTTAGAATGGGTGAAAGATATTTTTAACTCTTCTCCTTGGTAGAGGCGGTCAAGGAAGACTGCTAACGCCGCTGCTTCGGAATGTGGTTGATGCCCTATCGCTACGTTGTAGTCTGCTAAGTGAAATAATTCCTTCGGCACCTTTTCCGAGCCGACCACTACCAGCACATCTTTCCCCGCTGAGCGTATCTCTTCAATCACATCGTCCACGGATAGCCCATACATAGTTAAGTGCACCACGATGCCACCTTGTTCCCTCCACTTCTTGATCGCGGCACGCCAGTCTTCTATCAGCTCCACTTGGAAGGGACCGCCCCATCTTTCTGTGACCTTATCTAACGACTCTTTGATCTGCTTCTCTCCGCCGACTATGTAGATTCCAGAGGCTCCGAATGCCCTCGCTACAAGACCTACGTGTGTGGTTAATCTATCGTCTCTAACATATCTGTGCCCTAATCTCAGAACCCAGCTGCGGGGCTTCAGCATCAGTGGTCTGCCACACCTTTAACGTCCACAAGAGCCTCTTTAACCTCTTCAGCAACGCCGAACAGCCTTCTGTCAATCAGCTTGATTAGGGAGTCCACCCCTTCGCGTGTCTTCGCGGAGATGAAGATCGATTCGCTTATACTCGTTGGGAGCGCCTTAATCTTCTTCTGTATTTCCTCTGTGGTGCAGAGGTCTGCCTTGTTATATACCACGATGGTCTTTTCAAGAGGCACACCTATCTCTGAGAGGATCTGTGTGCAGCTCTCGAACTTTCTTTTGAGCTCTGCAGGTGGGTCGCTACTATCTAGTAGTAGGAGGACTAGGTTTGCATAAGTCATCTCTTCAAGCGTGGATTTGAAAGCCTCTATCATGTATGCTGGTAGCCTGCTTATGAAGCCTACTGTATCTGAGAGTAGAGCTTTGCCGTGCGGTAGGTTGATCGCTCTTGTTGAGGTGGTTA
>CAYQXI010000002.1:0-4160 GCA_964421575.1 uncultured Nitrosopumilales archaeon | reverse complement strand
ATTTTATTTTTCTTATATTTTTCATCTAAAAAAGAGGGGAGGGTGCTAGTATTCTATCTTTTTGTAGCAGAGCCACCAGTCTAAGCACTTTATTTCTCCAGCTTTCTCTTGTTCCCTTCTCTTACCTATCATCTCCACAGTGTTCGCAGGTGGGATGATCACGTTATCGCCTATGATTTCGTTGTTAGGCCAGTTTGCTGGTATAGCATAGCCTTTGTCGGCGATCTGCAGCGCTTTTACCATGCGTAGGATTTCATCCATGTTTCTGCCGAGCTCCATCGGGTAGTAGAGTATGGCTCTAACGATGCCCTTAGGGTCTACTATGAAGACCGCTCTTACCGTCTGTGTTCCCGCAGCCTGTTTATGGCGCATACCTAACCTAGCGGATATCTCACCTGTGTTATCTGCGATTATCGGGAACTGGATTTCGACGCCGATCTTCTCCTTTATCCACTCCTCCCACTTTAGGTGGGCGAAGACTTGGTCTATGCTCAACCCTATGAGATCACACTGCAGTTTTCGAAACTCTTCGTATCTCTTCTGGAATGCTACGAACTCGGTTGTGCATACTGGTGTGAAGTCGGCTGGGTGGCTGAATAAGATGAACCATCTCCCGCTGTAATCATCTGGGAGCTTGATTACACCTCTCGTGGTTCTGGCTTCTATAGAAGGGAAGCGGTCACCTATAAGCGGCATCTTATATTCTTCCAAGGTGGATCATTTAAAAAGACCATTCGGAAGCATATAAAGATTATTTTATATACCACCGCAAGCCAAACAAGTGGTTGTGACAGTAGCAGACTTCTTCACCTACATCGGCGACGCCGTGCTTCTGCTCTTCCTACTCACCTTAGTCATCTTCTTCGTCTACGAGTTCGGGGGCAAGAGAGGGGAGCAGCCAACTTAGCCCATGGAGAGCAAACTCGAAGAAATAGCGTTTCAGAGGCTTGCTGAACTAGGCTTCGCAACACCTACCCAGATCCAAGCCAAAGCCATCCCAGTAATATTAAGGAGGAGAAATTGCCTACTCGTCGCGCCTACAGGCGCTGGAAAGACGGAAGCTGCGCTAGTACCGATATTTACTCTACTATCACAAGAGGAGAAGGGTGTTGGTGTTAGGCTGCTTTACATAACCCCGCTAAGAGCGCTGAACCGCGACATATTCAAGAGGCTTGTGAGATACACTGAACACTTTGGATTAACCGCCGCTGTTAGGCACGGAGATACACCGACATCGGCTAGAGCAAGGATGAGCCAGAGACCTCCGGATGTGCTCATAACCACACCAGAAACCCTAGCGATCCTTTTGGTTACGAAGAAGATGAAGAGGGCCTTTGCTACGCTTGAGTGGGTTGTGGTGGATGAGCTACACGAGCTTCTGGGGAGCGAGCGTGGTGCCCATCTGAGCCTGAGTTTAGAGCGGTTGATCGACTATGCTTCATCGAGTGTTGTGCGTGTAGGTCTCTCAGCAACAGTCGGCAATTTGGCTGAAGCAGCTTCTTTCCTCGTGGGTGCTGGGCGTAAATGCGCGGTGCTTGTGGATAAATCTGAGAGGGGGTATGCGGTTAGATGCGAGTATGTGGAGGGTGGTCTACTGTCTTTAGCAAGAAGGGTTGCGGAGTTAGCTAAGGAGGTGATGCGCAGAGGCGGTAATGTTCTGGTCTTCACAAACACTAGAGATGAGGCAGAGTACCTTGTCTCAGCCCTAAGAGCAGAGGCGCCCGAGCTAGAACCATATGTGCACCACGGCTCCTTATCAAGAGAGAGCAGAGAGGAAGCTGAGCTCAAGCTCAAGAGCGGCGAAGCCGGGATAGTGGTTGCCACATCATCTCTGGAGCTTGGGTTGGACATAGGTTCAGTCAACTTAGTAATTCAAGTAGGCTCACCTAGGCAAGCTACTAAGCTCGTACAGAGGATAGGTAGGAGTAGGCACAGGGTTGGTGAAGCCGCTCAAGGTGTAATCTTGACCGATAGGTTGGATGATGAGGCTGAGAGCCTGGCCCTTCTAGAGCGCGTGAAGAGACGCTCGCTAGAGGAGAGCAGAATCCATCACAAAGCGCTGGATGTGTTGGCTCATCATCTCGCTGGCTTAGCCCTTGAACATGGCAAGCTTGAGGTGGGGGAGGTGATTAAGATGATTAACAAGGCTTATCCCTTCAGAGATATTGGTGTTGAGGAGGTAGATGGCTGCCTACGGCTTCTAAACAGCCACGGCATAATATGGTATGATGGTCTTGTTTTCAGACCTAGGGGGTTGAGGACACTACACTACTACTATGATAACATCTCAACAATACCCGATGTTGTGCAGTTTGATGTGGTGGATGTCTCAACCAACAAGAGGGTTGGTAGGTTAGACCAGCTCTTCGTGGGTGAGTATGGTGAAGAGGGTAACAGCTTCACTCTAAAGGGGCTGCCTTGGAAGATAATTTCAGTCGACGATAATAAGAAGGTTGTGAATGTTGAACCCCTACCCAAAGGCACAACCACCATACCCTACTGGGTTGGAGAGCTAATACCAGTAGAATTTAAAACAGCGCAGATAGTCGGTAGAATTAGAAGAAGAGTGGCAGAAGGCGGGTATAGGGGGCTCAGCGAAGCATACCTCAACTACATCGCCGAAAGTAAAGAAAAGCTCGGCTTGATACCTTCAGATGACACTATTGTGGTTGAGAGGTGCAGAGGCTTCTCTCAGATAGTTATACACTGCTGCTTTGGGACAAGGGTGAATCAGACCTTAGCCACGCTACTATCCACCATCCTATCGTCAAAACTCGGTTACTTTGTGGAGGCAAAGTCAGATTCCTACAGGATACTTCTATCTTCACAAGCCAACATACCCATTGAGTATATTAAAGAAGCGCTCTCAGACGCATCCAATCTTGAGGAGATCCTCTCCGTTGCCGTCTTAGGAACACACCCGATGAACTGGAAGACTTGGCAAGTCGCCAAGAAGTTTGGGCTCATAGAGAAGGATGCTCAGTACGATAGGAGGGCAGCAAGACTCATTCAAGAGAGATACCGTAATACACCACTTTATCAAGAGGTTCTCCGCGAGATCTTTGTGGAGAAGTATGATCTCGAAGAGGCCAAGAAGGTCATAGAGGATCTAAGGAGCATAGCGATCAAGTTTAGGTATGTGGAAGTCGAAACCTTTACACCGCTAGCCAAACCTATAATAGAATATGCTGCTAAGTTCGCAGCACTACCACACAGCATAGATCAAGCCTTAACAGCGCTGGTAAAGGAGAGGCTCCTTAACACTAAACACAAACTCATATGTCTACATTGCGGGGGATGGGAGAGCCTAATAAAGACATCCGATGCCGTAGAGCCTTTAACCTGTGGTCTCTGCCATTCTAGGTTAGTAGCATCTACCTACCCCTCAGACCAAGATGCTTCAAGGATCGTGGCTAAGAAGAAGAGAGGAGCGAAGCTGGATGCTTCAGAAGAGGAGAAGCTGAGGAAACTCTGGAAGACCTCCTCACTCCTACAGCAGTTCGGTAGATTGGCTCTATTAGCCCTCTCAGGCCGTGGTGTTGGTCCGGAAGTCGCTTCTAGGCTGCTCCGCAACTATGTGGATGAAGAGAGTTTCGTGAAATCGATCTACAGGGCTGAGAAGCTCTATCTCCAGACCAGAGGGTTCTGGGAGGATTAGTCCGTATCCTTTGATCCCGTAGCCTTCCCCCCGATGCTCGCTTGGGCAGCCGCCAGCCTTGCTATAGGTACTCGGTAGGGTGAGCAGCTCACATAATCCAACCCTATTTTGTGGCAGAATTCTATGGAGCGGGGGTCGCCGCCGTGCTCTCCGCATATGCCTATCTCAAGATCACTCCTAGTCCTCCTACCGTCCTCAACCGCTATCTTCATCAGACGACCTACACCCTCTTGATCTAGTGTTTCGAACGGGTTATCGGTTAGAATCTTCTTTCGCATATATATCGGTAGGAACTTGTTTTCAGCATCTTCTCTACTGAAGCTGAAGGTGGCTTGGGTTAGGTCGTTCGTTCCGAAGCTGAAGAATTCAGCCACTTCAGCTATCTGATCAGCTGTGAGAGCAGCCCTCACAACCTCTATCATCGTCCCATACTTCACCCTTAACTCCATGCCATACTTCTGCTCAACCTCAGCCCTCGCTCTATTGATGACCTCCTTCAGAT
>CAYQXI010000001.1:0-8004 GCA_964421575.1 uncultured Nitrosopumilales archaeon | reverse complement strand
GCAGAACCGCACTCAAGATTCGTAGCAGATTTCCTAGGCTACAACATCCTAGAGGGCAAGGTTGTAGAGTCAAAAGATGGCTTAGCGACTGTAGACGTAAAAGGGTTGCTTATACAAGTTGAGGTAGAAGACATCAATCTTAGGAAGGAGGTGAGCCTGGTCTTAAGACCTCAAGATATTGTTCTGTCACAAGAAGGAGCAGTTAAGGAGAGGTGGCAACACTGCAGATGCAATATCATCTCCGGTACAATAACCGAGATATATAGAATGGGAAATATAGCAAAGATCTTGATCGATATAGGCGTACCATTAACTGCATATGTAAGCGCATCTATGTTAGATGAGTTCAGAGTAGGTAGCAGCGTGTTTGTACAATTCAAAGCCTGCAAGGTCAAACCTTTAAGATAAAGGATCTATCTTGAAATAAATATTATAGTCGGAGTCGCTACAGCTTTAGATCTTGCCTCTGTAAACCGCAACTTTATTATAGACACAAGTGGATGAAGTGTTTAGGTGAAGACGCCGTTGAGGCGATATTTGCTTGTAGCATTCGCATTAGTGTTCACTCTTTACACCCAGCCGATAGTCTATGCATCAGCTCAGCAGATCACACTCACAAGCGTCTACTCACAAATCTATGTAGATAGAGCCACAACCCTCTATCTACCTGTAAACGTCACTAACACCGGCTCAGCGACCAAAGTATCTTTCAAGGTAGACGCACCTACCGGCTGGGAAACATCTCTGAGCTATGAAGGCTACGCTATAAGAGAGTTGAATCTCCAAGCTGGGCAGTCCTTAAAGCTGAGTCTAAAAGTAAGCGTTCCAGCCAATGCCTCGAGAGGTAATAATACGGTAACGTTGGTTGCGTTTGATGGTCAAGGCGCTACTACAAGCCTACGCTTCACAATCGAGTATGCTGCTCCACCTACGCCACCTCCCGGTGTAACCTTAACTACAGTCTACCCTACCTTAAGCGGCCCATCTGGAACGAGCTTCGAGTTTACTGTTAGCGTAAAAAATACTGGTGGTGAAGACGACGTGTTCACGCTGATCGCCAACGCGCCTCAAGGTTGGACAGTCACCTTCCGCCCGCAATTTGAAACAAGCCAGATCACAAGCCTTAGCTTAAAGGCTGGTGAGAGCAAGACAATAGCCGTCACAGTCAACCCCCCGCCTAGAACAGAATCTGGCATATACAATCTCACAGTAACAGCCGCCTCAGCCAAGACGCAAGATAGTGTTAGGCTTGCGGTTGAGATAACAGGAACATACTCACTTTCTCTGACCACTGTTGACGGGAGGCTTAATGCAGATGCAGTGGCTGGGGAAGAAGCATACCTAACTCTTGTGGCGAAGAACACAGGTTCGGTTCAGCTGAGAGACATATCGATCTCATCAAACCACCCAAGTGGATGGAGCGTAACCTTTGAGCCTTCGCTAATACCCAGCTTAGCGCCAGATGCGAGTCAACAGATAAGTGTGAAGATCAAGCCATCAAGCACGACTCTTCCAGGCGACTATATGGTGACCTTCTCAGCCTATGGTGGTAGGGTCTCCACTTCTGTAGACATCAGAGTTACAGTCTCCTCGCCTCCAGGTCTTACCGCTCTTGGGTTGGCTGTGGTTGCGGCTGTCATAGTGATGTTAGCCCTTATATTCCTTCGGCTTGGTCGAAGATGATCTAGGCGGTGAAGTATGCAACCAGCGATACAGACGTGGGGTTTAACAAAGAAGTATGGGGATCTTGTTGCTGTCGATTCGCTTGATCTTGAAGTGGAGCAGGGTGAGATCTACGGTTTTCTTGGGCCGAATGGTGCTGGTAAGACGACGACTATATTGATGCTTTTAGGCTTAACCGAGCCTACCTCTGGTAGGCTGCGTGTGCTGGACTACGATCCTCTTCGCGAACCCCTTAAGCTGAAGAGGCTGGTTGGGTATCTACCGGAAAACCTTGGCTTCTATGATGACATGACCGCTAAGCAGAACCTTCTTTACACCGCTAAGCTCAACGGCATAAGTTTTGTTGAGGCTGAGCGCAGGATCACGAATCTGCTGGGTGTGCTTGGGCTCTCTGATGCCGCTGACAAGAAGGTTTCAACCTTCTCTAAAGGTATGAAGCAGAGGTTGGGAATGGCTGATGTGTTACTCAAGGATCCTCAACTCCTACTGCTAGATGAGCCTACAACCGGTATAGACCCAGAGGGTGTAAGACAGATACTGGATATAATAGTTGATTGCAGAGCGAAGGGTAAGACCGTTCTCATCTCATCACATTTGCTGTATCAAGTGCAGAAGATCTGTGATAGAGTTGGGATCTTTGTGAAAGGTAGGCTGATAGCATCCGGCACCATACAGCACCTAGGTAGAGAGGTTATAGCTGGAGATAAGTTTGTCGTGGAAGCCGAGGTTCCAGATGCAACACCTGCACTCGAGGAAACTTTAAAGGGGTTAGAAGGGGTGATCAAGGTGGCTAAAGCTGGGCCGACATTAACAATAGAGTGTAAATCTGATATTAGAGGTGTGATAGCGAAGACTATCGTAACCTCAGGCTACACCCTAACTCAGATCAGAAGCCAGGAGTACGCTTTAGACGAGATCTATGCAAAATACTTTGAGGGTGAACCTAAGGCTTGACTGGTACCTTAACCATAGCTCTAAAGGAACTCTCAGACTACCTTGGCACAAAAAGGTTCTGGTTCTTCTTCACCATAATCTATGTTGCTGGCTTGATAGCAGCGTACTTGGGCATACAAGCGTTAGTACAAGCTAGAGTTGAGAGAAGCTTTCTGCTACTCTTTAGAGCCACTACAGGCGCTCTACCACCCTTCCTATTCTTCATAACATATTTCGGCCCTCTTCTTGGTATCGCTTTGGGCTTTGATGCTATCAATAAAGAGCGTGCTAAGAACACTTTAGTTAGGCTGCTCTCTAATCCTGTGCATAGGGATGCGGTTATAAACGGGAAGTTCTTGTCGGGTGTGAGTATAGTAACCATAGTGGTCTTCGGCATAATAGGTATAACAAGCGGGTTAGCGATAGGAGTCGGCCTTGTACCTAACTTAGACGAGTTGGCTAGGCTAGTTGTATTTGCAGCGGTGACCATTCTTTACATAGCTGGTTGGCTTGCCCTCTCACAACTCTTCTCTATACTATTTGCACAAACGTCAACCTCAGCGATAGCCAGCTTTGCTATCTGGGGGTTCTTCGCCTTCCTCTGGACCCCAATCGCTTCTTTGATCGCCTCTAATCTAATACCAGATCAAAACAGTTTGGAAAGAATCACTTTAGAGCTGAGCTTATCCCGTATCTCCCCCGTGACATTATATTTAGAGGCTGTGCTTGTAATACTAACACCGACAGCAAGGTTCCTTAACCCCGTTGCACTAAGTGAACTGCTTTACGTAATCCCTAACCCACTGCCTCTGCTTCAGAGCCTAAACCTAATCTGGCCACATATCATTGCACTCATAGCCTTGGTTTTAGTCTGTTTTCTCACATCCTACATAATATTTGTGAAACAAGAAGTGAGGGGTTAGCAGCCAAAGAAAGAACCATCGATGGCTTTCTGGAGATTACTAAGAGCTTGAAATCAAGATTGTCCTAAAACTTATCTGACCAAACCTAATCTTCGATACGCTTCGTTAAGAATGGTGTGTAGCTCTTTCTGCCACTCATAGAATTTATTGGGTTTCTCAGGGTAGTTTAGATTATGCGCTATGAGCCTTCTGCTGGTTTCTGACACAGTTTTAAGCCCCTTTGCAAGCTTAGGTTTCTGCATTATCCTAAGCCACATCGCTGGGTTAAAGAGCTGCACTTTGTTGAACTCCGGGTGCTCCCTTCTCGTTATGTGCTCTATGTCGTCTTTAGAGAGGAAGTGCTTCATCCCATAGTTTATGTCAACATTCGGTAGCGTCTGAAGATACCGCCTCAAGACCTCGAAACTAGCCATCTGATACCCGTATAGGCGCATATACTCTACGTTGTAGCGCCATAGCCCCTCTTCAGAAGTATCTGAAGCCTCTACCGCCTCTACAGCCACCCTAGCCAATATAGTGCCACCATATAGTGATGGCCCTATGCCGCCAGCATCTATCGGCCTAGGCATCCAAGCAGCATCACCCACCAGAGCATATCCGTTTGCAACCAAGCAATCATTCTGCCGCCTCACAGGCACTTGCCAGTTCCCAAAAGTGTTACCTTGGTCTTTCGAGTCCTGAGATAGGGTTGGTTCACCTAACACGGTGTTGCTCCTAACATAGCTATCTATTAGGCTCTGTAGTGTGTCGCTTCGGCTAAGCCTCCTATTCCTATCATCTAAAGCCTTCTTCTGCACACCCAGACCTATGTTTACTTTGTTTACACCTTTTGGGAAGGTCCAGCAGTAGCCGCCGGGTGCAAGGTCTTGATCTAGGTGTATGAGGCAGTAGTCTGGGTCAAAGTATGTTCTGTCCTCCTTTCTAGGTGTGAAGGTGTAGATGTATCTTCCAGTTGCCTCAAGGTCCTCTCTGTCGATTTGACGCTCAACCTTCGATTTCGCTGGAAGATCGGCTTTGAGCCTTGATGCTGCACCAGTCGCATCAACCACAAGCTTGCACCGTGCAGTAAACTTAGCGTTAGTATACACATCTCTGCCTACAACCCCTACAACTCCGCCATTCTCGGTAAGTAAGCTATTAATAGTCGTGTTGAAGCGAAACTCAACGCCACGCTTTTCCGCTTCAAACATCTGCTTTTTGGCGAATAGCCTTCTGTTAAGCAGATAGCCCTCGCCTTCAAAGAGCACGCTGGTTTCGTGGTCTGGTGAGAAGAGGAGGACCCCTTTAACTTTATGTTCTATTTCAGGTTCACCGTAAACTACGCCGCTGTTCGATGCGGCATACTCCAAGCTTCTTTTACTGACCGCGTCCCCACAGATCCATCCGTTAGGGCTCTTTTTACCCACCTCATCTCTTGAGTTTCTATCGACTACAAGTATGCGTAGATTCTGCTTAGAATAGTTAGCAGCGGCGATGGCTGTAGTTAGGCCCGCTACACCTCCACCAACAATAATAATGTCGTAGTCCATACGCTTCCCCAGCTATCGAGGGGAAGTATCTCTAACCTTACTATAAAGGGTTTATTTACCGTAACGTGTGTAGTAGAGGTAGGATGAGAGCCGCTCTTGTGTTGGCCGGAGGACTAAGTAGGCGAATGGGTAAGCCGAAGCAGTTCCTAGACTTCCACGGCACTCCCCTCATCGCTAGAGTAGCTTCTAGGCTCGCTAAGGTCGTGGATGAAGTCGTGGTCGCAATAAATATAGGGGATGATATGGAGAACTACAGGCATCATCTGCCAAAATCAACGCTAATAGTTAAGGATGAAGTAAACATCCAAGCACCCCTAGTAGGGTTCTGTAGCGGATTGAAACACGTTAAATCGCCATACACATTCATAACTTCTTGTGACGCACCCTTCTTGAACCATAAGGTGGTAGATGAGTTATTTAAGAGGGCTGAGGGTGGAGATGCTGTTCTGCCCATATGGCCTAATGGTATGCTGGAGCCTTTGCACGCGGTATATCACACAACCCGAACGCTAGACGCCGCCTGTAGATGCGTGGGGGCTGGGAGATTCAAAAATCTTTCAATACTTGACTATCTACGTGATGTGCGTTACGTGAGTGTAGAGGAGCTAAGAAGCCTAGACCCCGAGCTGTTAACGTTCCTCAACATCAACACTCAAGAAGACTATCAGCGCGCATTAAAGTTAGCCGAAAAGATAAATGGGGTTGATGGTTAGATTGCAGTCAACTACCAAGGCTCGGTATATAAGGTTAGATTATGTCAGAGGTGTTGAGGAGCTCCGTGAGGCAGAAGTCGCGCTTGAAACACCAGTGACCATAGTGGTCAATGGTGCGGAGCTGGTTACGCTCTTCGCATCACCATCTGATCTTAAGGAGTTAGCAATAGGGCACCTTTTAGGCCAAGGGGTCATACGCGCGGTAGAAGAGGTGAAGTCGCTCGAAGTTTTAAGTAGCAGAGTATCAGTAAAGACGAAGCGCGATGTCTCAGATAGGGTGTCTGAGTACGGTAGGTTGAGGGTCATAACTTCAGCTTGCGGCAGCACAGAAGACTTCTACCAAATATTGGACCAGATCGACCATCCTTACGTCAAATCAGACTACACCGTAACCCTAAGTACTTTAGTAGAGGCTGTTAGGGAGCTGAACAAACTCTCTGTAAAAGGGCATCTTTTGGCGGTTCACACATCAGGGTTATTTGAAGAAGGTAGATTGGTTGCTTATGCAGAAGATGTAGGTAGACACAATTCGATAGATAAGGTGATCGGTAAGGCAGCCTTGCAGGGTGTAGAGTTCGGCTCAACAATACTTGTAACGACGGGTCGGCAGCCGGCAGATGCTATATTAAAGTGCGCCAGAGTAGGCATACCAATATCTGTTTCAATAAGAGAGCCCATCCACTCAGGGATATTCGCGGCTTGGAGAACTGGTGTCACTCTGGTCTGTGGGGCTAGGGGCTCGAAGATAGATATTTACACACACCCTCGACGTATACGCTACACCTTCGGCTCGCCTAAAGAACCCTTCTCAACATAAAAGTATATTTCAAGCCAACGATCTACCACTTCAATAACCTTATGCCCGTTCTTCTCAGCCCAAGCAGGTATATCGATCCTAGAGCTTGGGTCGGTGGTTATGATCTCAACCACTTCCCCCAGCTTGACCTTTTGAATAGCTTCTTCAGCCTTCCTTACTGGGTAGGGGCAGCTCAAACCTCTCGCGTCAACACTTAAACTAACCTTCGGCGGCATACGATACTAACCCCAACACCTAGCTATTTTGGGGTAGTATTCGCATAAGGCTCTCTCTATACTAGCCTTTACGACAAATGCGGAGAGAGCATTTAGGGAGACCTTATAGTATCTTTCAGGGTTGCCTTTGTAGATCTCTAGGATATATCTGAATTTCTTCTTAAAGGAATCATACTCTAACCCTTCGGGCTGATAGGTTACAGTAGGTTCAACGAACCCTTCAGGTATGCGGTCGAAGAACCAGCCGTTAACATCGTCGACAACAAACTCAACAATACCACCATCTCTTATGGAGAGCGTTGGTACACCATTTATTGCTGCTTTCATATAGCTTGTGCCGCAGGCTTCTAACCCGTAGACTGGGGTAAAGAGCAGTAAATCTATGGATTTGAGAATCTCCTTAGCGTCTTTAACCGTGTAGTTAGGTATAAAAACGACGTTCTCTTTCTCCATATGAAGTTTATAAAACGCTTTTAGATATTCTAACCCAGCTCCATCTTGGGGGTGTGGCTTACCAGCCAGTACGAAGACCACATCTTTACTTGATGTTTCTTCAACGAGCTTTTTAGCGAACTCAGGCCTCTTATAGCCTGTAAGCCTCCTGCACCAAGCAACCAGCATCCTATCTTTAACATCAATATTCTTGTACCGCTGGAGATACTCTATGAACCTACTTCTGATACCCTTCCTTATCTTCATGAAGTCAGCTAAACTCAAGTAGTGTTTCCTGAAAGCCGATAGCAGCTCAGTACTCATCCAGCGCTCAATACAAACACCATTAGTAACATACCTCAGCTTTTCAGTGAAGTGAGGTATGATCTTCAGTAGCTGCTCGAAGTGTTTTGCTGAGACGGCGAAGGCTTCACTTGCAGCAGCGAGACCTATTTCGGTTAAACACACATTTTCGCTGAGAAAGTAGTAGCCGAACTCCTTTTCAAAGAAGCTTCTTGGGAAGGTGGGGTGACCCCAAGGTCCAGCAGTGTGTATGACGACGCGGTATTTTCCGGGGATTTTAAGTATGAGTGGGAGCATACAAGCATAGCTCTCTTGTAGATCGATGAACTCCACATTCTCTATGCCCACGCTGCTCTTAATGTATTCTGCCGAAGCCTTAGCTAGCAGCGTATACTTCAAGAACTTTTCTTCTAAGCTGTTTTCTATGTATAGCCGGTCGGTTAGGTGCTGCGCCCA